>JBBQGR010000342.1:0-3334 GCA_038323185.1 Phycisphaerales bacterium
ACGGGCAGAACGATGTACTGGTTGCCGGCGATTGCGGTGAAGTCGATAGCGCTGGGCTCGCCAAGGTTGGCCGCCGAGCCGCTGCCGCCGAGGACCTGGTTCGATGTCGTCGCAAAGTTGTCGCTGGAGATGAAGCCAGCGATCTTGACGGGGCTGGTGCCATCCCAGCCCATGGAGGTGAGGTTGAGACGAAGCTCCAGGCCCGTGGAGACGAGCTCGGCGCCCGTGATGGTCGTGGTTGTCACGCCAGCGATGTTGTTGTTGTCCATGGCCGCGAGGATGAGACCAGCGAACTCCGCGGGTGGCACGAGATCAGGGCCGGGAACCGGGGGACCCTGCAGCAGTGCCCACGCGGTGATCGCGTTCGGCTCGCCGTTGGTCTCGAGCTTGGTGCGGCTGAAATCCTGGTACTGCGCGAACGTAGCGGGGAAGTCCAGGACGCGATTGTTGGGCTTGTCGCCGCCGTCGAAGGAGACGTAGTCGGCAACGAATCCGGAGTTGAGCAGCGGGCCGTTGGTCCGGACGGTCGTCACGTCAAGGAAGTGGGTGACGGGCCCGGAGCCGCCGCAGCCGTAGAATATGACGTAGTCGGCGTTGAAGCCGCTGTCGAACCTGAGGCCAGCGCCGGCGCCCTCAGCGCCATTGCCGCCGTTGCCCAGACGGTTGAGGCGGTTGTCGACGGAGACGTCGAGGTTGGTGCCGATCAGCTGGTTCTGGCCCTCGGCGGAGTTGAGGTCCAGGAAGAGGGTGATGCGGTTGTAGTTGTTCTCGATGTTGCCCGTCAGGAGGATGTGGGCCGTGGCCGTGCTGGGATCAACGTATCCGAAGAGTCCGTCCAGCTCAGAGCCGAAGGAGATGTCAATGTCTGGCGTGCTCGGCCCGGCCGCGCCGCCCAGTCCGGGCAGGCCAGCGATGTTGGTGTTGTTGTAACGCAGCGCAACCGGCGGGCTGTTGCTGCCGCCCGAGCCCATGGGGCCGGGGGTGTAGGTCTGCGCCTGTGAGGCCGTGCCGCCGAGGTAAGAGCCCGAACCGCCCGTGCTCGTGAGCGTGATGAAGTCCAGGAAGAGCGTCCCGCCGAAGATGTTGCCAGCGGTGAAGTAGTCAGCCTCGAAGCCCGCGTCGAACGTCAGGCCGTTGGGCGTGCTCGCGTCAACGTCGCCGAGGTTGCGGACGAAGCCAAAGCCCCAGTCCGGATTCGGTGGCACGCCCAGCAGGCGGTTCTGCCCGCCCGCGATCGTGTCGAAGAACATTGTGATCTTGTTGCCGTTGGACTCGACATTGCCGCCGACGAAAATGCAGAGCATGTCGTCGGAGGGATCGGCTGGCGTGCCGTTCTGGCTGCGCACCGCGTAGAAGTTGGCGAACTCGCTGCCGTTGGCGTTGGTGGGGTTGTTGCTGCTGTTGTCGCCGAAGCTGGTGGGGGTGCTCGAAACCCAGATGCGGTTGCCCGCCCAGAAGCCCGCGTCAAGGGTGCCATCGAGCACGGGCATGCCAGCGACGGTGCTGGGCGTGAACTGCAGGAACTGATCACCCGCGACGTTGCCGAAGTTGAGACCGCGCGGGCTCCCGAAGTTGGCCTGCGTCGTGCTGTTCTCGCCAAGGACCTGATTGGAAAGGAAGTCGCCGGGGTTGTTGCTGATGAATCCGCTGATCTTGATCGAGCCGCTGGTGTAGCCGATCGCGCTGATCGGGATGGCCCACTCGAACCCCGTGGTCACATTGGCGGGATCGCCCGGCTGCGAGGACTGTCCGGCGATGTTGTCGCCGAAGGTCGTCGGCTGGTTCTGCACCCACAGAATCGGCCCGTAGTTGTCGCCAGCGAGCGAGCCATCAACCGTGGGCTGCGCGACTGCTGCGCCCGCAACTAGGGCGAGCAACAAAGCCTGGGAAGCGATACAGCGAATCTTCATCACGTGTCTCCAGAAGAATTGAGCGCAAACTTTGCAACTCGACGCACACGAGATATCTCCACCGTCCGGACCGCGCCTCGGGCCACACGCCCGACACACAGAACCGTCACTCGCGTTGCGGGTTGCGCTATTTCCAATCGGACTATACAAGATCCACCACCGGTCCGCGAGGCCTTTTTGATCGCGCTCGCCCTTTGTCCAGGCCCGAGAATCAGAGAACCGTGGATTTTGCTGGTTGGCTCGCCCAGTTCGGGCTCCTCGCCCCCGCCGACCCCCCCTTTAGCCTCGAAGTCGCGGGGTCGGAAAGAGTTGGGCTTGACGCAACGGTCAGACTTCCGGTAGCGTATCACAATCGTGACAGACTCCGCCCATCGCGCGGCGTCTCCATCACGCTGGAAGGAACCATGAACATCCAATCTTATCGTTGTCGAGTTCGCTCTAACGCTGCCTTCACACTCATCGAACTTCTCGTGGTCATCGCCATCATCGCGCTCCTCATCGGCCTGCTCCTGCCAGCCCTCGGCAAAGCACGAAACGCCGCACGCCTCAACAAGTGCCTCGCAAACACGCGGCAGATGGGCCTCTCCTTCACCTACTACGCCAACGACCAAAAAGGCTGGTTCCCACTCGTTCCCTTCCGCCCACCACCGGCTCCCAGCGCCGGCTGGACTGGCTGGAACGCACCCACCAACCGCTTCCTCACCGAGCAGTGGATCCGCGGCGGTGTCGCCTCACTCTTCAGCCTCAACCAAGTTGGTGACGGCATCACGCAGGGTTTCAACGGCGGGTCCGCCGCCGAAGGTGAACCCGCAGAGGCCTACCTCAACGGCAACCGCATCCCAGTCATGGAAGCCTACCTCGACGCCTTCGAGGTCCTTACCTGCCCATCCGACAAGGAAGACCGCTGGTATGGCGCGATCGTGACGCCCAGCGGCGCACCGGCCTACGTCGCCGCACCCGTAAAGCAGCCCAACGCGCCCGGCAGCCGCAACGACATCATCGGGTACAACATCTCGTACCTCTACATCGCCGGCCTCAAGACCGACGAGAGCATCATCGTGACACCCCCGCCGCTCTGGGGCGATGAGACCAACGGCCCCGACGTCTCCACCGCCGCCTGGTACGGCGCGGGTGGAACGGCTCAGGGCAACGCCACCGCCGCGGGCACGTCGCCAGGCTTCTACGGACCCACCGACAACCACGGCAAGGAAGGTGGCAACTTCGTCTATGCGGACGGTCACTCCGCCTTCCAGGTTGGCAACGTCCACGACCTCTTCTTCGCCCCCCGCAACACCGCGGCGCAGAGCGTGAACGCCATCGATCGCACACGCTCGGCCCGCACGCAGGTGATCGACTAACGCCAGCGGAGATTCCTCCGGTTCCAACGCAGAATCTTCCGCCGCAACCAAGGCCCACCGCGCCTT
>JBBQGR010000343.1:0-3331 GCA_038323185.1 Phycisphaerales bacterium
GTGGCCTTCCCGCGCACATGCACGCGCTGGGCCCCAAGGCGCTTCGCACAGCAGTCGGTTCCGGTGGCGGCCCCTTCCTAGAGGCCTCGGCCAAGTTCCTGACCGCAGTCGCCGACCAGATCCGCGGCTGGCAGGTCACCGCTCAGGGAACCGGCGGCCCCATCGTCATGCTCCGCCTCGAGAGCGGCTGGTCCTGCGGCCAAGACCAGCTCGCCGGGGCGTACCTCGGTGAGCTCACGCGCTACTGCCGCGAGGCGGGCCTCAACGTCCCCATCGCCAACACCAACAACCTCTGGCAGATCGTCGAGGGCCAGATCGACGGTTGGAGCGGCTCGACGCAGATGCTCCCGACGATGCGCCAGCTCGCTGCGGTCCGGGGCGATGCACCGCGCGTCGCCATCGACCTTGACCTGGGCGTCACCCGCGTCTGGGGACGTGAGGACGAAACGCCTCCAACGCCCGCTCAGGCTTCTCGTCGCCTTCTCGAAGTCTGCGCTGGTGGCGGCCAGTTCGTTCTGACCTCTTTCTGCTCGGCACCCACGCCCGGCTTTTTCGGCGGCCGGCTCGGCGATTCGCCGGGCGAATTCGTCGCGGCCTCCTCCATGCACGGCGCGGTCGTCAACGATGCGGGCGAGCACGGCGAGTCATACGAGGCCGTGCGTCGCGTGGCCCACTTTGCCACGCGTTTCGGTCGCGTCCTCTCCAGCTTCGACCCTGCATTCCACCCCATCTCGCTGCTCCCTCTGGATGCGGGCAAGTCCGCCGCAGCACTCGCGGCCTCAAAGCGCAAGTCCGCTGGCAAGGCCAGCGAGGCCGCGGCCTCCGGCGTCTCGGTCGTCCACGCCACGGGCTCGCAGGGCGGCGTTGCGTTCCTCTTCGACGACCCCGCCAACGTCGGCAAGCCCTTCCAGACCCACACGCTCCTCCTGGCCGACGGCACCACGCTCGCCGTTCCGCTCACTGGTGGCGGTCAGGCTTGGTGTCTCCTCGGCGTCAACGTCACGCCGCGATGCCGCGTCGACTATGCCAACCTCAGCACGCTTGGCGCTGTGGGCCAGTCCCTCACGCTCTTTGGTCCGGCCCGCGCGCCCGGCATCGTTTCGGTTAATGGCAGCCCGATCGAGTTCGTGGTGCCCGAGGGTGATACGCCGCTGGTCGCTGCGCACGAAGGCCTCACGCTCGTCGTCGTCAACGAAGACCGTGCCAGCGCGATGGTCCTCAGCGACGAGTCCGTCTACATCGGTGCCGCGAGCCTGACTCCCGAGGGGCTTCCCATCGCTCCCAGCGGCGTCAAATCCTGCCTGCGCGTCGGAATCGATGGCGTCGCGCGACAGCACACCTTCGAAGCACGAAAGCCCCGCCCCGCCTCCGGCAAGGTCACGCTCTCGGCCTGGTCCCACGCCAGCGCGGACGACTATGCCACCGGCGAGAGCGCCCGCTTCGCCACAATCCCCAAGCTCGCAGAGCTCTCGGCCCTGGGCTGTCCGTCTGGCTACGGCTGGTACCGCCTCGGCCTCTCCGGCAGCGCGGGCAAGACTGGCTCGCTCGAAGTCGTCTTCCCACATGCTGGCGACCGCCTCCTTCTCTTCATGGACGGCAAGCCCGCAGGCCTGGTGGGCGAGGGTCCGGGCGCATCGCCCGAGGCCAAGCTCAAGATCAAGAAGGGCAAGTCGCGCGTCGTTATCCTCGCCGACAACCTCGGCCGCTTCAGCGAGGGGATCAACATGGGCGAGGGCAAGGGCCTCTTCGGCGAGGCCTACGCCGTCTCGCACCTGAAGATCCACGCCCCCAAGCTCGTGCAGGGCCGCCCGATCGAGGCGCTCACCTTCCGCGCCCCGCTCTGGGAAGTCTCCGAGGGCGACGCGACCGCGCCGATGCGCGTGACGTGGTCCCTCACGCACAAGCGCAAGACCCCCGTCATCATCCGCTTCAGCGGCCTGCCCAACGCCGCGATCCTCGCGATCAACGACGTCCCGCTCGCGTACCTGGATCCCAGCGGCCCGCGCTACGTCGTCCTCTCAGAGGAGCAGCTCTCAAAGGCCAGCCCCACGATCGTGCAGGTCGCGATGATGAACCACGGCGATGTCGAGAACGAGCTCGAACGTCTCACCAGCGGCGTCGAGTTCCTCGAAGGCGTCGCGGGCCTCACAAGCGATGCCGAGCTCGCCTTCGCCAAGTGGGAAACGCCCGCGCTCGCCGCGTTCAAGCCCGCCAAGACCGATACCAAGTCCGGCAAGGGCCTCCCCGTCTGGTGGCGCTCCACCTTCACGACCGACGATTCCGGCGCGCCCCTCTACATGCAACCAGCCGGCCTCACCAAGGGCCAGTGGTACATCAACGGCCGCCACGTCGGTCGCTACTTCGTCGCGCTCGCCAACGGCAAGCCAGTCCCGCCTCAGGACCGCTACCTCATCCCCGCGGCGTGGCTCAAGCCCGGCCAGCCTAACGAGATCACCATCTTCGACGAGCACGGCGGCGCGCCAAACAAGATCAAGCTCGCGCACTGACAAAGCCGATGCGCAGGATTCCCGGGTACCGCGCCACTCCGTGGCATGTTTCCGCCTGCGTATTCGCACTCTTCAGCTTCCCAAGCCTCCCGCACACCACGCCGCTCGAAGACGATTCACCATTGACGTCAGCGGGGCTGATGGCGCAGTGATCAACTATTCAAGCAGTCAAGTGCCCGAAGTCCGCGAGCGACCGCTCCGACAGCGATGCCGCTGCACTCCTCACACGACCACTCAACCACTCTCTGCGGCCACCCGCTCAGCTCAGCGGCCGGAACGCAATCAGCGTCAGGTCCATCGCACCATCATTGTCCGTCGTCGTCGTGTCGTTGATCCGCACCTCGACCTGGCCTCGCCGGTCGGGCAGAATGCCGCCGACACCCGCGTGCGTTCGCGTTGAGCCGCGCATCCGCACCAGCAGCGCGCCATTCCCAAGCTCGCGATCCACGCGCATCGATGCCGGCCCAGCCTGACCACCCGCATCCACCGCGCTCCCCATCACCGGGCTCCAGCGCCACGTGCCCGCCGCGGCGACCGCCACGACCTCACCATCACCAACATCCAGCGTCGTCGTGCGCCAGTCCTCGCTCGCAAGAGCCGTGAAGGGCACATCGCGCAGCGACGCGAGCGTCTCTCCAACCGCGTGCGTCGCCCGCGTGATCGAGGCCTCGGCCGATGCAAGGCGCGTGCGCGCAGCATCAAGCTCCGCGCCGCGATGGGCCGCGAGGTCCGTCGCGCTCGTCTCGATGAACGCCGCGAGCTCCGTGCACACCGCGCCAGCCGCCCGTGCCTGCTCGGCCCCGCCCTCGAGCGCCTTGCGGAAT
>JBBQGR010000344.1:0-3322 GCA_038323185.1 Phycisphaerales bacterium
TACCTCGGCGACGCCACCCTCACCGCCGCGATCCTCGACCGCCTCGCCATGCACGCCATCCGCATCGACATCGACGGCCCCAGCTGGCGCCAGCACGTCGCCAAGACCCGCGCCGCCGAGCGCGCTCCGGCGCCCTGACCCCCAAGCCCGACCGATGCCGCGAACCCCGCGTGCGGATCAACTCGCCGGCCTCGCCGCCCTCGAGGCCACCGTCGAGATCGCCATGCGCGCCCTCGTGCAGACCTACCGCCAGCTGCATCGCGAGCCGCGACCCGATGACGCCGCCGAGGCCATCACCGCCGCCAAGCTCGTCGACCAGTGCGGCCGTCTCCTTGCCGCGCTCGACGCCCATCGCCGCGCGCTGAGATCGCCCGCCCATCCGTCCGCGTGACCGCCACGCGGCACCGGTCGATGCTCGCCATGCCGGCTGACGCGTAGCCCGTCAGCCGGCACGCGTCGAGCCCGAGACCGGCGGCGGCAGGGTGGATCCATATCCCGCCGGGCCCCGCGACCTGACGGCGTGTCGGGGTGGATCCAATCCCGCCGCGATTGGATCCGCCTTATGCCGCCCCCAAAGCTCTCGCCGCCGATCCATCCCCGCTGGCATCGTTGCTCGTCAGCTACACACAGAGAGTATGCGCCCTCCTCTTCTGTGTGCCTCGCCAACGGGGCGGCTCGGCGCCGAGACTCGACCGCCTTGACCATTCCCAGACCCCCAGATCACGATCGGATCTGCGAAGCGATCCCCTGCGCGCACTTGCTGTACCAGGGAGATCCGGACTCCACCCCGTGAACGGGTACTGCCAGCGCACCCCTGCGCCCGTCAGTCGCCGTGCTCGCCCTGGTTGGTGTGCGCCCTGACATCGGCCGCCTCGACGACCGTCCTCGATGCCGGCCGCCGCCACCGCCCGAAGCCCGCGCTACCCGGCCCGCTGCGCCGAAACCCGCATGGTTTCTCCTATCCGCCCAGAGGAAAACGACAGCCGGTCCAGGCAGCACAATGAGTGCCACGCCCACCGCGAGAACGGTCGCACCGATCACTGACTGACACCGCGACCGTCCGAGCGACGCGAAGCGTCGCGGTTGCGGCAAGGGTCATGGCTGTCATGGCTTCACATCGCTCCCACGCAGCGCCCCGATGTCACGTCGCAGCGCGCACACTTCGTCGAGGATCAACTTCGTGTGTGCCTCCCCCTCGCCCTTGAGGTCCTGCGCCACCTGTGCCTGCATCGCGTTGACGACGACCGCGATGAACAGGTTCAACACCATGAACGTCGCGACGAGCAGGTAGCTGACGAAGAACACCCAAGCATACGGCGACTCCGCCATCACGGCGCGTGCAATGTCGGGCCAACCTTCCACCGTCATCACCTGGAACAGTGTGAACAACGAGGCGCCGAAAGTGCCGAAGAACTCCGGCGCGATCGCGCCGAACAGTTTCGTGGCCATCACCGCCGATACGTACAGCACGAGCGACCTCAGGCCAATGATCGACGCCATCCCCGGGAGTGCGGCGAGTAGAGCGCTGACTACCCGGCGCATCGATGGCACCATCGAGACCAGCCGCAACACACGCAGTACTCGCAGGGTGCGCAACACACTGAGCGCACCGATCGCGGGCGCCAGCGCGATCCCTACAACCACGAAGTCGAACACGCGCCACGGGTCTCGGAAGAACCGGCTGCGATGGACGAAGAAGCGCAGCAGCAACTCGGCCACGAATATTCCAAGCACCGTGCGGTCGATCGCTCGAAACAAATCGCCAAAGCGCGCGCCAATCGCGGGCGAGGTTTCGAGCCCGAGCACGATCGCGTTCACAATGATCAGAACGACAATCGTCTGATCGAAGCGCGGATGCTCGATGAGCGCCTGTGCTCGGGCCCGCCAGACGGGCGCCGGTTCGGCAGTGGTCGGATTCATTGGGTGAACGGTCATGGCTTCACCCCGTCCGGAGGATCTGGAGGCAAGGTCGGAAAATATCTACCTGCATCGACATACTCATGGAGCGGCCCGAAGTGCATTTCCGCACTTCCGCACTTCCGCAGACACGCTGGATTGTCATTATGACCCTCCCGAATCAACCGACGCCTCCCATGGATCCGGGGTGGCGTACGGAAGCCGACATCCGACACCACCGAGGTCCATGAGCACATCGCTGTGCTGAACGAGTTCCACCGCAAGTGATTGCCGCTCTGCGAGCGCGATCATCAACTCCTTGGGATTCACCGGCTGAAACTCGATGGCGTCGCACCCCCGGCAGCGAGCGGGCCGAGACGTCGTCGTGTCGGCCCATCCGCAGACCTTGCACCCCCACGCTGGCCCAGGCTCGTATGCCCGCGCCATGACGAGCACATCCGCTTGGCCACGTCGTAGAGCTTCGAGCGTCGCAGCGGTTCCCGCTGCTGCGAGCCCCCCACGCCGCAGCGATCCCACGAGCCTCGCCACTCCATTGAGCGACTCACCCTGCTTGCGCTCGATGAAGTTCGACAGCGTCGCTACGATGATGTCCTCACGCTCGCTCACCGAGGCCGGTACGACATCGATGAGCTTGGCCTGGAGATGCTTGGGCAGGCGCTTGCGAATGCGAGCGGTCCTCCGCGCACTTCCGGCGAGGATGAGATGCGTGTGGCCGCCCGCTCCCATCAGTCTGTCGAGTAGCTCGATCTTCTCTTTCAGGCAGAGCTCGCCACGGTCGCGGCGGTGGTTCTGGTAGTGCTCGTGCGTCCACGTCTCGCCGACGGCCTCGCGCAGGTCCGGCCGCTTGACCCAGACCTCGCGCGTAACCGCCCCGAGGTTCACCTCGAAGATCCGGGCGCTCGCCTCCGTTGAAATCAGGACGATGTATCGATCATATGTGTCCTTGAGCTCGATCAGGTGATAGACGTCGGGCGTCGGGCTCACCGACCATCGATCAGGCAGCGGCACCTGAAACTGCAGGCCCAGGAAGAACGGCCGTGTGCCAGCGCGTGCGAACGTCGCCACGCCACGCGTCGTCGACCGGAGATCCGTGGTGAGGTAACGCAGGATGCGATCGAAAGGCTCCTCAAAGAGGGCGCGTTCCCTTTCGTCGAGCAGCTTCCAGATCTCCCGGACGCGTTGGTCAAACGGGTTCGGTCGTGCTCCGTTTCGTCCGATGGGGATGTAGCTACTTACGACTGGCGCTTCGCTCGCCGCGAGCGTGACTAGCCCTACTTTCGCGTCGGCCGCTGGGACCGAGCTGATCCAGCACGCCGCAGCGTCGGGATAGCGGCGCTTTCCCTTGACCTGCGGGTCGATTCCGGATACCGGAAGAAAGTGCACTTCTCCGAGCGAGAAATCGACG
>JBBQGR010000345.1:0-3299 GCA_038323185.1 Phycisphaerales bacterium
ATGGGCCGATTGCTCAGCGAGTTCTTCGACAAGCTCCGCATCCACCACATCCGCTGCCCCGCCGACCTCGTCCTGCTCATCAAGGCTCTCTCAACCATCGAGGCCGTCGGCGCAACACTCGATCCCAAGTTCGACATGGTCGGCTACGCGCGCCCCTATGTCGAGAAGCTCGTCTCCCGCAAGTACGGTCTGGCCGCGCTCCGCAAGCGCCTCGAAGGAGGCCTGCTCCGCTACGCCGAACTCGCGGAAGAACTCCCCAACGACGTGCGATTCCTGATCACGCAGGTCAAGCGCAACCGCCTCGCCATCAATCTCGAGCACAAGGGCCTCTCGCGCCTCACGCAGACCATCGAGCACGCCAGCCGAAACATCTCCTTCGCCCTCATCATCGCGGCGATGCTCGTGGGCTCTGCAATCCTCGTCCTCGCGGATCGCAACAACTCCCTCGGCGTTCTCACGGCGCTCGGCATCGCTGGCTTCCTCGCCGCCGCCATCCTCGTCGTCCTCATCGTCATCACCAATCGCCGCCTCAAGGACCGCGAATAGTTGCAACGCAAGCGCGTTCAAAAAAGCACGACCGCCCGGCCGTGATTGCCGAGCGGTCGTGCCACACAGGAGAACGCGGGCCCAGTTGCCCAAACCGCAGCGCCGGGAGCGATCCCGACGCCGCGTTCTTCGATCTCTCCTCCAAACATCCAACCCATCCAACTCACTCCAATGTGCCACACGCCCGCGGCGTTGCCACCCGCAGCCCAATCACCAACCCACAACCCCACATTCACGGTCCGTCTGCAACGCGCAGCGTCCGCAAAGCGCCGCCCGCTCATACCATCCCCCCGTGCACCACGACTACCGCGTCATCGTGATCGGAGGAGGGCACGCGGGCGTAGAGGCCGCGTGGGCCGCCGCCAACATCCTCGCCTCGAACCTCGGCCCCGACGCCGCGCCCCACCAGCCCGCGCACGTCGCCCTCATCACGCTCGATCCATTCAAGATCGGCGTCATGAGCTGCAACCCCGCCATCGGCGGCCTCGCCAAAGGTCAGCTCGTCCGCGAGATCGACGCCATGGGCGGCCTTATGGCCCTCGCCACCGACGCCGCGGGAATCCAGTTCAAAGTTCTCAACGCCACCAAGGGCCCCGCCGTCCACGGCCCGCGCGCCCAGTGCGACAAGCACCTCTACGCCCAAACCATCCAGCGCATGATCGCCTCGCGAAGCCAGATTGAGGTCATCGCCGGCAGCGTCGAGTCCCTGCGCGTTCATGGTGGCCGCATCACCGGCGTCACGATCAAGAGGCCGCCACCGCGCCCACACGCCGCGCCCGCATCCGATCTCACACCAGACTGGTCCGCGCTCGCGCACTGGCCCGAAGGCAGCGTCACCCTCACCGCGTCCGCCGTCGTGCTCACCACGGGCACCTTCATGCGGGGACTGATGCACACCGGCGAATCGCAAACGCCCGGAGGCCGCCACGGCGAGTCCGCCGCCAGCGCCATCAGCGTCGCCCTCGCCGAACTCGGCTTCGAGCTCGGTCGCCTCAAGACCGGAACTCCGCCGCGCCTCCGCAAAGGCTCCATCCGCTGGGACGATCTTCCCGACGCGCCCGGCGATGCCACTCCCCTCCCCTTCAGCGACCTTACCGCCGAACCCGGCAACCACGCACCGCCGATCTCAGAGCCGCACCACCACGCATTCCCAAGCCTCGCCAACTTCCCCGCCCTCCCGCAGGTCATGTGCAAGCAGACCCGCACCACGCCCGAAGCGCACGCCGCGATCCGCGTTAACCTCCACCGCGCCCCCATGTACAGCGGCCAGATCGAGAGCGTCGGCCCGCGCTACTGCCCAAGCATCGAGGATAAGGTCGTGCGCTTCGGAGACCGCGACTCACACGGCGTCTTCCTCGAGCCCGAAAGCCTGAGCGATGACTGGATCTACTGCAACGGCATCTCCACCAGCCTCCCGCGCGACGTGCAAGACTCCATCGTCCACGCGCTGCCCGGCTGCGAGTCTGCCGAGATCCTGCGCTACGGATACGCCGTGGAATACGACATGGTGCGGCCGCACCAGATCTCCGCGAGCGCCATGACCAAGCTCGTCGAAGGACTCTTCCTCGCAGGGCAGATCAACGGCACCAGCGGCTACGAAGAAGCCGCCGCGCAGGGCATCATCGCGGGCATGAACGCCGCTCGCCACACGCTTCAACAAACTCCGATCATCCTCGCGCGCAATCAGGCCTATATCGGCGTGCTCATGGACGACCTCGTCACCAAAACACCCGTCGAGCCTTACCGCATGTTCACGAGCCGCGCCGAGCATCGCCTCGTGCTCCGCAGCGACAACGCCGCCGACAGACTCACGCTCCTCGCCAAAGACGCGGGCCTGCTCGGCGGCCACGACCTCGGCCGCGCACGCGTCCAACGCTTCGAACTCCGCCAGTCGCAAGCCGCGCGCGTCGGTGCCGCGATCAACACATCAAAGCTCGACGCAACCCCGCTCGACCGCCTCCTCCGTGGACAGCACCTCTCACTCGATGAAGTCTGCCGCGCCGCAGATCCCGATGGCACGCTCGAGGCCGACCCCTCAGTCTGGCGCGAGGTCTACGCCCAGCGCCGCTACGCCGCGTACATCCATCGCCAACTCATCGTGATTCGCAAGACCGCCGAGCTCGAACATCGCGTCATCCCGATCTGGATCAACTACACCGCACTCGGCCACCTCCGCACCGAGGCCCAGCAAGCCCTTCACCGCTTTCGACCCGCAACCTTCGGCCAGGCCTCGCGCCTCGAGGGCATCACGCCCGCCGACATCACACTCCTCGCCGTGCTCGTCTCGCGAGCTCGCGCCACGCACTCTGGCACCACATGACCGCACACATGGCCGAGTTCTTCAACAACCTCTCCTGCACAAGCAGCACGATGACGACCCTCGCCAACACCAGCTCCGATTGGCTCGGCCTCGACCTGATGACGCTCCTCGGAGTCGCGGCGATTGTCGCGTGGCTCTTCCAGCGCCTCCGCCTCGAAGCAATCCCCGGCTACCTCATCGCCGGAATCGCCATCGGACCCAACGCCCTCAATCTCATCAGGGGCGAAGCCAGCATCGACCAGATCTCCAGCATCGCGGTCACACTCCTGATGTTCGGCATCGGACTCCAGCTCGATCTCAACTCCATCCGCCGCGGGATGGTCCACATCCTCGCCATCGGCATCCTCTCCACACTTCTCTTTGTCCTCGCATCATGGGGCCTCATCTCCCTCGCTGGAGTTCCAGCGCCCGTCGCGCTCCTGGGCGCGTTCGC
>JBBQGR010000346.1:0-3291 GCA_038323185.1 Phycisphaerales bacterium
AGCTCCCGAATGGTCGCAAGGTGCAGCATCGAGAATCCATGCGAAGCCGCAGCAATCTCCGCCGCCGCCATCGCATCTCCCGACGCCAGCCGGCGCAGCACACTACCAACCTCACCCAGCGGCCGCGCAACCCCACGCACGAAGCGTGCCCGCATCTCAAGCCCCGCGCCCTCAACCTCCACCAGCGCGGCGTCGATCCCATCCAGGCTCGTGCCCGTCATGCAGCCAACCACGCGCCGCGTCCCGCCCTCGCGACCACCCGGCCAACCGTTCCGCATGCCGCTCATGCCGCAACTCCCAAAGCCACTTTGCCCTTCTCGCCGCCCCGGCCCCGCGGCCGCCCCGCAAGGCACACCAGCGTCGCCACCACCGTTCCCGCCACAAGCCGCCACGGACCCGCGATCACAACACCACCCAGCCGCTCTCGCGACCACTCAGTCCAGCCCACCCACGTCGGCATGATCGTCGGCTGCAAGATCAGCACCACCACAAAGCCCGCGACCATCGCACCCACCACCGACGCGGTCGAACCTCGCCGCGTGAAGAGCGCGGTGAAGAAGACGCCAAGCAGCCCCGCATACGCAAACGCCATCACGTTGAGCACAAAGTTGATGATCGTCTCGCCGCTGGAGCGCTGCCACGCGATGCAGACAATCGCCATCGCGCCCAGCACCACGCCCCAAGCAACAACGGCCAACCGTCCCATCGTGACATAGTGCGCCTCACTCCGCCCGGGCCTCAGCGGCCGGTAGATGTCAGCAATCACCGTCGAGCCCATGGAGTTGAGCGAGGCATTGATCCCCGCTGGCCCCGCCGCCAGAACGCCGGCGATCATCAGCCCCGCGAAGCCCGCGGGCGTCTCGTGCAGCACCCATTTCAGAAACACATCAGCGCTGTCCCCCGCGGCGTACGCCGGAGTCTCGCGCCCCATCACGTCCGGCCGCGCGTACAGCACCCAGAGCAGCAGCCCGATCGCCGCGAAGACGATCACCGTCGGAATCGTCACCAGCGTGCTCGCGATGGTTGACCACGCTCCACGCCGAGCCGAACTGCACGCCAGCAACCGCTGCGTCAGGTCCTGGTCCGTCCCGAACGCGGCGATGTACAGCAGCGTCCAACCAGTCAGCGCCGTGATGAGCGTGAACGGCGCCGCGAGATCCGTTCCCAGCGGCTTGCTCGAATCAAAGCCCAGCGTCATGATCCGCAGCTTCGACCCTCCGTCCGAGCCGCCCGTGCGAAGCGCCGCCATCACCTCGCCCGCGCTCGCAGGGATCGACTTCCAGAGAAGCACCACCGCGACCGCCGCGGCCCCCATGTAGACCGCAACCTGCACCACATCCGTCCAGATCACGCTCTCAAGCCCGCCGCGCAGTGTGTACAGAATCGCAAAGACCATGAACCCCGCAATGACCAGCGCCATCGTCGCATCGCTGCGCTCGCCGAAGAGCGCCAGCGTCACAGGGATCGCGCCGACATAAATCCGCGCGCCATTCGCAAAGACCCGCCCGAGCAGATAGACCACGCTCGTCCCAAGCCTTGCGCCCGCACCAAACCGAGTATCAAGCAACTGGTACGGCGTCGAGACACCAAGTCGGTAGTACGCGGGGATGAAGAACAGCGCGATGATGATCGCCGCTGGAATGCTCCCCAGGATCGCCATGAAGTACGTCAGGTTCCCATTGAACGTGTCCTGCGGCACGCCCACAAACGTCGCGGCGGACTGCGCCGTCGCCAGCGTCGAGATCGCCACCGCCCACACCGGCATCTGCCGCCCAGCAAGGAAGTAATCCGTGCTCGTCGAGTTCGCCCCGCCCCGCCCTCCCCTCCGCCCCCTCCACTGCACCATCACGCCCGCGCCAGCGATCAGCGCGACGTACAACCCAAGCACCAACCAATCGAGCCAGTCGAGCGTGCCAGCGCCTGTCGTCATGGCCATCCTTGGCGGAAGTCTGCAAAGTCGCAACCGGCAGCCGGGCGCACTCCGTCGCCCCGGACACTTCTGATCACCACCAGACTAGCAGCGATGCCAGGGCGGCGTGCAAGCGCAGCCCCCGCGCAGCCGCACGCAAAAACGAAAAACCCCAGCCAACCGGCCGGGGTTCGAAAGACCCGCTAGAGCGTTTCCGCTGTCAAGCGAGCGTAGGAGGAGAGAGAGACAAGACACCGTCGAAGGATCAGACTTCGCAAGCACTGGCCCGGGTCATCCAACCCTTCTTGAAGCCCGCTTGTGCGTTTCCGCGTCCAAGCGAGTCATAGGAGGAGAGAGAGACAAGACACCACTAAAATGCCACATGGATTTCGTTATGCCACCCACGTGACCGATATTTTTGTCACAGACGCTTCATCTTCCCCAACCTACTCCCCTTTAAAGACTTATGGGAAATGAAAAAACGGCCCTCTGCGCGATGCAGAGAGGGCCGTCAAGTCGCTCACGCCAGAATCAGCATGCTTACGCGGTCGCTCGTGCAAACAGATCCTGAACAAAAGGCCAGTTCACCACGTTCATGATCGCGTTCACGTAGTCCGTCCGCTTGTTCTGGTACTTCACGTAGTAGGCGTGCTCCCAGACATCAATCCCCAGCAGCGGCTGGGCGCCCGTCACCATCAGATCCTGCTGCTTCTCACCCTGGATCACCATGAGCTTGCCGGAGAAGGGCTCGCGGATGAGCCACGCCCACCCGCCACCCTCCACCTGCGTCGCCGCGGCCTTGAAGTGGGCCAGGAACTTCTCGAAGGATCCAAAGTCGCGGTCAATCGCCTGCGCGAGCGTGCCGCTAGGCTGACCGCCGCCGCCCTTGCCCGCCGGCGCGAGCATAAGCCAGAAGAGCGTGTGGTTGACGTGCCCCGCGCCGTGGAAGCTGACCTCGCGCGACCAGTGCTTGATCAGGCTCGGGTCGGCCTGGCCATCGCGGATCTTCGCGAGCTCGATCAACGCGCGGTTGAGCCCCTTGACGTACGAGTCATGGTGCTTGGTATGGTGGATCTCCATCGTGAGCTTGTCCACGTGCGGCTCCAGCGCGTCCGCCGCGTACGGCAGCTTGGGCAGCATGAACTCGTTCTTCTCAGGATCCCATCCCAGTTGCTGGGGCGTCAGCGGGCCGCGCGGGCGGCTGGGGGTCGCGGGCATCAGCGTCGGCTGCGCGAGCGCCGATGTCCCCAGCGCCGAGAGCGCCGCGGCACCGATGCCGAGCCCAACCATCAAGTCTCGCCGAAGAATCGCCGGTGCGTTGTGTGCGGGTCCATTCGAGTCGTTCATCGAGGCCTCCGTTGTTGTGCGCTTGCGTGCGCGAG
>JBBQGR010000347.1:0-3285 GCA_038323185.1 Phycisphaerales bacterium
CGAGCCAAGAATCTCCGGAGGAGGCATCCGAAGACCACCGCCGCACTCATCGGGCCCGATGACTCGCAGTTCAGGCTTGAAGCCAGCGGGCACCGACCACTCAGAGCCCGCGTCGATCTCCACTCGGTTTCCGCCATGGACAAGCGTCCCCAAGAGTTCCGGACGCGGGCTACGGATCTGAATGGCGAGTGCGCCCGGGTCGGCGGTCATTCGGACAAGGTTACAGATGAACTCATTGTCGGTGACGCCCCGGTAGCGGGCCTTGACGCCGGGAAGCTCGAGGAGCTTGGCGTCGTCGTCCCACCAGAGATGGAGCGCCACGCGGTTGTCGACGAACGAGTTAGAGAAGATGCGGTGGCCCGAGCCGTGCTCGATGTTGATGGCGCCGCGTTCCTGGCCGTAGCCGAGCTGGCCGTTGCGTTCGAAGACATTCTCGGTGATGGTCCAGTCGTTGGAGTATCCGCCCCAGATGGCGCAGATCGCGTTCTCCACCATGCGGTTCCCCCAGACGAGCGCGTCGTTGCTGAAGGTGAGCTCGAGCCCGTGCGCGGGCGCGTAGGAGAGATCGTTGCCGTAGAAGATGTTGGCGCTGCAGCCCGCGGCGGCGAGATCCAGATCGGACTCGACGGGGGCGCGTTCGCCCAGGGCCTCCTTGCCCGCGAAGCCGAAGAAGCCGTCTCCACCGTGGGTCGCGGAGTTCTCGGCGAAGGTGTTGCGTTGGCAGGACTCGAACGCGAGGATGCCGGCGGAGTCTTGCCCTCGGTTGTAGACGCCCTCGCTGTGGCCACGCACGCAGAAGTCCAGCGCGTTGCGCGACACGATGCTGTCGCTGCTGCGCCACATCGCAAGGCCCCAGCCTGAGAGGAACGAGGCGTCGTTGTCGTACACGCGCGAAGCGGAGACGCGGTCCAGGATGATGCCGTTCTGCCCCGTGCGAACGCGGTTGCGCCGGATCGTGACGGCGCTTGATCGCTCCACCACAATCGCGGCGCCGTACCGCTGCCGCCACTCGCCCGCGTCGTTGTCGTGCGGCCAGAGCCAGTCCGAGGCATCTTCGGCGAGCGGCGTAGAGGCCAGGCGCTGGCGGAAGTTGTCGGCAAAGTCGCCGTCTTCGATCGTCAGGCCCGGAGTGCCGGCGGCGGCCACACCGATCTTGAATCCTTGGACGCGCGGGGATCGGAGCGTGACATTCGACCCGCGAACAACGCTGATGCCGATTCCGTCGAGCTTGTTCCAGGGTGTGTGTCCCTCACCCTCGCCGACATCGACGGCGCGCAGCACGCTGCCAGCCTCGAACTCGACAACGATGTCGTCGCCCACAATTTGGATCACGCCGTTGCCGTCGGAGTCGGCGATGAGCACGCCCGGGCGAACCCAGATCGTGCATGACTCTGTCACGACAGTGTTGTCGCGAACGACCTCAATAACAGGCTGCACGCCTAGGGCGAGTGTCGCGAGCAGACCGAGAGAGCCAATTGCAGTGAGTGGCGGCAGCATCCTCACAGACTACATCGGCCTGATGAGTCGCGCAGCCAACATCCGCGCGGGCGGGCCGGTTGGGTTACGGATTGCTCCGGGGTGCTGATTCTTCCTCGACGTGATCTGCGCGGCTGACGCGCCGGTCCTCACCTTCGGCGAGGGGCGCGCGATACGCACGCTCCGCGGGGAGCTCGCGCTTGTCCGTGTCCTTTTTGACGTCGTCCTCAAGACCCGCAAGGCCCTTCTTGAACTCGACGATGCCCTTGCCCAAGCTCTTGCCAACCTCGGGCAGACGCCGCCCAAAGAGCAGCAGCGCAACGGCGAGGATGATGACGAGTTCCATGCCCCCGATATTCTGGATGAACGCAAGCGTGCTCATATCAACTCCCGGGGCACACAGGCCCGCAGCCAAGCCAGCCCCTGTCAAATCCGATGCAGTCTTCTAACTGTACGTGCCATCTCCCACCCGTGGCCCAGTAAATCTTTGACCCACGAGGACCTTCGTGCAACAAAGCCGGACGGATGATTGAAGCGACCCTCCACCCAAAGGTCAACGCCCATCCGGTGGTGCAATTGCCCCCATTCGCGACCGGCTCGCCGCTACCTGCCCATCCGTCGCTCCGCCGCCTCCACAACGTTCAGGAGCAACATCGCCACCGTCATCGGCCCCACGCCGCCGGGCACCGGGCTGATCCACCCCGCCAGCCGCGAGACTGGCTCGAACGAAACGTCGCCCACCGTCCGCGTCTTGCCGTCCGGCCCCGTGACGCGATTGACCCCGACATCGATCACGATCGCGCCGGGCTTGACCATGTCCGGCTGGATCAGCGCGGGCACACCCGCCGCGGCGACCAGGACGTCCGCGCGGCGGGTCAGTTCCGTCAGGCCCGGCGTGAACTTGTTGCAGGAGACCACGGTCGCCTCGTGGCGCATGAGCAGGACCGCGATCGGCTTGCCCACCACATCGCCAGCCCCCACCACCACCGCCGTCTTGCCGCGGAGCAGGGGCTCGGCCGCGCGGGCCTGCCCAATGCCCACGCCGCCCGCCGTCAGCACCGACTCGAGCATCTTGACGACGGCGAGCGCCGTGCAGGGCGCGAGCGACGAACGTCCGTACACGATGTTCCCGATGTTGGCCGGGTTCACACCCTCTACGTCCTTCTCAGGGGCGATGAGCCGCTGTACGCGATATGCATCCACTCCCGAGGGCAGCGGCAGGTGCAGCATCAGCGCGTTCACGTCCTCCTCGCTGGAGAGGAGCAGGACACGCCCGGCGATGTCGTCGTACACCGCGTGCTCGCCGATGCGGTGGAGGCGGTACTCAATCCCCATCTGCGCACACGTCCGCGCCTGGTTGTCCGCATACACCCTGGCGGCGGTATCACCCGACTCCACGAGCACGGCATCAAGCCGCACCTTGGCCCCGCGCTCGGTCAGCGTCGCAACGCGCCCGCGAATCTGCTCGCGGTAGATCGCCGCGAGCTTCGCGCCGTCGATGATGGTCGCCAGATGTTGCGCCGCTTCGCTCATGCCCCATGATATCGGGCGCGCTGGGTTGGACCGGCGATCCGCGTTGGTCTTTCCGGGCAAGCACGCCACGCCCGGCCACCCCATCCATCCCAGCCTCGGTACCCTCTCGGGCGGAGGTCCGTCATGCCCACCGATCGCACACCCGTTCCAATGCACGACACCATCCGCCGCCTGCGCGCCGACCTTGATCGCGCGAACCGCGCGTACTACGTCGCCGCGCAACCGACGATGTCCGATGCGGAGTTTGATCGCAAGCTCTCCGACCTCGCCAAGCTT
>JBBQGR010000348.1:0-3282 GCA_038323185.1 Phycisphaerales bacterium
GTCGAGCGATTCCTTGCGACGGAAGAGGAGGACGACCAGGGCCAAAGCCATCGCGGCCTCGGCCGCGGCGACCGTGAGCACGAAGATGACGAAGGTCTGGCCGGTGTACAGAAGATGAAAGCGGCTGAAGGCGATGAGTGCGATGCCCGAGGCCTGGAACATGAGTTCCGTGCAGAGGAACATCACAATCAGGTTGCGGCGCGTCAGGAAGCCGATCAGCCCGAGCGTGAACATGATCGCGGAGACCACAAGGTAGTGGGCCAGCGTGATCTCGCTCATGGGAGCGGGGAAGCCAGACTGCGCCAGGGTGGAGCCAAGCAGAAGCGTGTTCACTCGCCACCTCCCGGCCCGCGCCCGATGGCGGCCGCTCCGGGATCAGAGAGCCGACGCTCGCTGAGCTGGCGCGACTGGGCCGCCTTCGCGTCCTCGTCCATCTCGACTTGCTTGCGGGAGAGGACCACGGCGCCGAGCATCGCCATCAGCAGGATCACGCCCGCGATCTCGATGGTGCCGGGATGGTTGCGGAGCAGGTCAAAGCCCAGCCCCTCGACGTTCTTGACGCGCAGGTCGCTGGGCCACTCATCGCGTTTGAGCGTCGCGGTCAGGCCGCTCTCCATCTTGATGACGATCTCGCCCTTGACGCCATCGATCATGAGCTTGCCGGTTGTCTCGTTGATGGCGATCTGGTCGCCCGTGTCCATCATGCCGTGGTTTCGCAGGCTTGATTCGACCTTGCGAGGCATGTCCGCGAGGAGCGCGTTGGGCTCAACGGGCAGTGGCTTCTGGAGGCCCGCCGTGCCGTGGAGCATCATGACCGTCATCACCGCGAGGAGCAGGAAGCCCGCAACCGTCGCGGCGATGGGCTCGCGAGCGGTGGTGTCGTAGTCCGCGAGAACCTCGACATCTTCCTCCTCGGGGGCCTGCGTCGCGAGCATGATCACGAAGAGGTACGTGATGAGGATCGCGCCGGCGTAGACGATGATCATGGCAAAGGCCATGAACTCCGCGGAGAGAATCAGGAAGAGGCCAGAGGTCGAGATCACCGTCAGCACGAAGTAGAGCGCGGCGTAGACCGGGCGATCATGCGTGATGACCCGAAGCGCCGCGCCGAGCGCAATCGCGGAGAAGATGTAAAAGTACACGTTGGGCGCGTCCGCTCCGGCCCGGATTGTCATCGCGAGGATCAGCAGGCCGCCCGCAAGACCAGCCGTCGCGGCGCCGACCACCTGCGGCATGCGACCGGCACGCGGCAGGGCCAGCGCAACGCCGACTCCGCCCGAAACGAGCAGCGTGAACAGGATGGCGGGCGCGATAACGTGGAGCAATGCATCCTCTCGCTGGAGCGGCCGCAACAACCGTCGGCCCACGCAGAACACCGGAACACTCTGTTGAGGACCGCGGCCCACGCCGCCTCCCCAGGAAGGGCAGAGGATAGAGCGTTCACGCGCTCCCTTCAACCAACCCACAGGAGCGACCGGACAATCCCCGACTGGCGGCGACTCGCCCGGGATCAATCCCACTCCAACTTGGGCGTTGTTCGTTGCTCGACACTTTCGCGCGATACGCTCCGGGCGCGTGACGCTCGATGCACTCCCAACCCAGGCTCGCTCCGCCGCCGCCATCACGGAAAACGCGGCCTCGGCACGACGATGGATCCCAAACGCCTTGACGTTGCTGCGCCTCGTGATCGCCTCGGCGTTCTTCACGCTCCTCTCGGTATGGACGTATCCCGCGGCGGATCTCTTCGTTTCGCCGCGCGAGCCCGTGTGGCCCTATCTCGTCGCCGCGCTCCTCTTCATTCTCGCGGCGATCACCGACGCGGTTGATGGGCCTCTGGCTCGGCGCTGGAAAGTGGTCAGCGTCTTCGGCCGCGTGATGGATCCATTTGCCGACAAGGTGCTTGTGGTCGGCGCGTTCGTCATGCTCGCGGGACCAAAGTTCGCGGTTGATGTCCCGGCCCACCGCGAATTGCAGGTATCGGGCGTCTTCCCTTGGATGGTCGTACTGATCCTGGGGCGCGAGCTGCTCGTCACCTCGATCCGCGCCGTGCTGGAGGCTGAGGGGAAGGACTTTTCGGCGACGTGGTCCGGGAAGGCAAAGATGATCCTCCAGGCCTGCGTGATTCCGTTTATCCTTGTCGTTCTTGGAGTTACGACCACTGGCCGAGGCACCTGGGGGCGATGGACGATCGACATTGCCGTGTGGACGACCGTCGCCGCGACCTTGGCCAGCGGCGTTCCATATGTGGTGCGGGGCTTCGAGGCGGTAAGATCCAAGCGAGCGTAAACAGGCTTCATTTGGTTCATCCGTTTAGCCGGATGAACGGCTAGACTACAGCCGCCGCGACGCGGGGGTCTCCTCCGGTTTGACCCCAACACCCCCCCGCGGCTCCAGGTCCGAGACCATGCACATCCGCGACATCCTCCAACGCTCGCCAACCTTCTCCTTCGAGTTCTTCCCGCCCAAGACGGAGAAGGCTGCGGCGGACCTCTTTGCTGAGATCCAGCAGTTGGCGTCGCTCAAGCCCGCGTTTGTCTCCGCGACGTACGGCGCGGGCGGCTCGACGCGTGAGATGACGCATGATCTGGTTGTGAAGCTGCGATCAACGACGGACCTTGATCCGGTGCCGCACCTGACGTGCGTTGGGCACACGCGCGCCGAGATCACGTCGATTCTCGAGCGCTACGCCGCGGCGGGCGTGAGCAACATCATGGCGCTGCGTGGCGATGTGCCGCGCGAGTGGCAGGATGGCTCACCTTGGAAGGACTTCACGTACGCCGCGGACCTGGTGCGATTCATCAAGGCGTTCAAGGGGCATCCTGATCCGCGCGGGTTCGGGGTTACGGTCGCTGGATTTCCCGAGGGGCATCCCGAGACGCCCAACCGCCTGCTCGAGCTTGAGCGCCTGAAGGCCAAGGTCGATGAGGGCGCAGACGCGATCATCACGCAGCTCTTCTTTGAGAATCGTGACTTCTATGACTTCAAGGCGCGCTGCGAGCTCGCGGGAATCCGTGTTCCAATCATCGCGGGCATCATGCCCGTCACGAGCCTGCCCGGCATGAAGCGCATGGCCGAGCTCGCGCTGGGCGCCCGCTTCCCAGCCCCGCTCATGCGCATGCTCAACCGCACCGGCGGCAGCGACGAGGCCGTGCGGCGCGTCGGCGTGCACTGGGCAACTGAACACGCCCGAGACCGTCTCGAACAAGACGTCGCGGGTGTCCACTTCTACACGCTGAACATATCCGGCGCGACAAGCGAGGTCTACGCCACGCTAGGCGTGCA
>JBBQGR010000349.1:0-3279 GCA_038323185.1 Phycisphaerales bacterium
GAGCGTCACCGCCGCGCTCAGGAACGATGCGTCCGTGAAGCGCTCGGCTCTGGCTCCAATGTACGGATAGACGAAGTCGCCCTGGCCGGTGGTGTTGGAGGTTTCCTGCGTGATCTCAACATTGGCCCAGCGTGCGCCGCCGATGGCGTCGAGGAAGAACTCGCGATGCTGGTAGATGTTCGCCGCGACCTCGCTGCGGGCTCCGATGGTCGTGCCTGTGAACGTGCCGCTGCTGCCGACGTCGGACGCGTCGAATTCCGAGTAGATCGCATTGACGAGCATCCGAACCCGGTCGGAGACGATCGGGAAGTCGTACTGCGCGTTGAACGTGTGCGAGGCGTCGAAGCCGCTGGTGATGTAGTCCAGGCGCAGGATGTCGTCGTGCCCGGTGAGCTGGTTGTGCGTGAAGCCGAAGCGCTGCCGCCACTCGCTGGTCTGGCGCGTGCCGGTGTTGGAGAGCTGGGCGTAGATCGACCAGGGCTTGCTCTCGGTCACGAGGTAGTCGAGCACAACTTCCTCGGGCTTCTCACCCGCGCCCAGAGCCGCGTCGACGCGCCGGCCGGGGTGGCGATTGAGCCTGAAAATGAAGTCGTCGAGCAGGTCCTTTCGGAGCAGGTTGCCCTGCTGGAGAGGCGACTGCTCGCGGATGCGCGTGTGGACCGGATCGGCGTTGTTGATTCGCGTGGAAGGATCGGCATCGATGCCAGCCTGCAGGCGGTCGCCCGTGGCCTGCGTCCGCACCTGACCGACGCTCGGCGTCCAGACGCGCAGACGCAGCTCTGTGCGCTCACCCTCGCGAAGGTCCTCGGCCGTGTCTTCGAGGGCGATGATGTCCTCATCATTCACCTCTGCGAAGACGCCCGCGAAGCCGCGCCGGTTCAGTTCAAGCGCGATCGCAGCGGTCACCGCGTTCAGCGCACTCGCGTGGAAAGCGCCAGCCGAGCCCGCCGCGATCTCCGCGATCAAAAGCTCAACCTCGGGCAGGTCGCCCGCGCGCCTGAGCACAATCGGCGGCACGTCCTGCGTTGCCAGACCCGGCGAAACGTACCCGGTGGGCGTCACCGCAAGCCGCACACGCACCTGCGCCAGATCCTCGATGGAAGGCTGCTCGGCGTTGGGACTCTGAAACTCGATCACGAAGCGCGACACGGGGAAGGCCGGGCCGTCGAACTCAACTACACCAGTGGAGCCAGACCCCTCGACCGCGCTCGAAGGCGGCGCTGCTGGAGCTGCGGCTTGGGGCTCTCCGGCGGCCGCGGCCGCACCTTGTGCAGGCGCTGGCGGAACGGCGCGTTCGGCGACGCCGCTGGGCGGCTGTGGCTGGATCGCGTTCACATCCAGCGGCGGCTCGGGTGGATCCTGGGGCTGTGCAAACGCCGCGCATGCGAGGAACAAGGCTCCCGCAGCGGACAGCACCGCACGCTGGTGCAGCACGACAATTCTACCGCCACGTCGCCATCCAGTGTGCTTCATCATCGCGTCATCCTGCTTCGAGACCCATCAACGCCATACAGACCGGCCGTCATAGCCGGTACCCAATCACGAAAAAACACCTACCCTGCACCTTGCACAATACCCGGAGCAACCGACAACCGTCAAGTCCCAGAACCTGCACGTTCCAAGATGAAGCCTCCGCGTGGAACGTGACCAACCGAACACGACCCGATTGCAACTCGCCTTTGGAGAGGCGATCATGAATACCAACCCAGCACATCATCCAGCGCAAACAATTCGCTTTACTGACCGCTCACGTATCCGTGCGACGCGAGGGCCTGACTGAGACGCTCACTCGCACCGGCGGCGCCTGCCGCACGCGGCGCGGTGAATGCCAGCCTGAACCCAAGGTCTGTGTATCGCCTCGTCACCGGGTTTCCGGGGAACTTCTGGACGTCGGTCGGATTCTGAGCCGCGGGCGACAGGGCCGAGCCGCCGACAATCCGGAGCTTGTCACCTGTGACCGCCGCAGCAATGGCCGCGCGGGTCGGCGCGACCTGCTCCAAGCTCTTCGAATCCTCGAAGACCAACTCCGCAACATTGCCCACAAGATCACGGAAGGGAGCGGCGCTTCCGGCCGCGCTGCCACCGGGCCGATCCACCGGCCGGAACCAGACGGTACCGTCATCGGTCTGGACCGCGGGTTCGGAATCGGCACCGTCGCCGCCGGGGATGGGCGTCAAGCGGAAGACATCCGCCGTCACGGCCAGCACGGCGTTGGGATCGGCCGCCCGGAGCCGATCGAACATCTGCTTCCAGGACTGGTCACGCAGATTTGGAGTTGCGCTATCTCCCTTCGCGCGGGCGGCGGACCACTCGGCGCTGGTGGGAAGCCGGCATCCGGCGAGCCGCGCCGTCAGTGCTGCGGCGTGGGCCGTGAGGCCTTGCATCGGCGAGGCAAGCGTTGGAGACTCTGGCGGCGTTGCGCCGGCGTAGAACGTCTTGAGGTCGGGGAGCGCCTTGGGTACGCGGGCCCAGCCCACGAGCGCGTCCGTCGCCGAGGCGGGGCGCGACACTTCCAGCGCGGGCGTCCTGCCGCCCCAACGCCAGACGCGAGCGCCAGCGCGCGTGTCCGCGCCGCCGGGCGGGATCGTGAGCATGTCCTGCACTGCGGGCCAGCCGCCAGCCCGCGGGAGCAGCTCGATGACGAGCGAAAGGGGCGCTTCGGACGTAGAGACGAAGCTCGCGTCCTCGCTTCCAGCGGGCTCAACTCGGACGAACTCGAGCTTGAGCTCCGGCTGGCCGGCGCGCTCGAGCACGAACGTCACGCGATCATCAACAGTTTCGCCGAGCTTCCACTTGGCGGATCCGGGGCCGAGCTTGGAGAGATCCAGCTCGCTCTTGGACGACGTGATCGGCGCGAGTGCGGCGATCATGCCCGCAACTTCTGGCCGCGCCGCGAGACCAGCGAGTGATCCGGCATCTCTCACGAACGCGGCAGCCGCGGCTTGCTGGGCTCCGACCCGCGCGCCGGGCGCCAGCGTTTCCGCACTCTTGATCGCGCCCGCGAACTCACGACGCAAGAGGTTGTACCGCAGGGTCTCGGGGAGCTGCGCGATGTGCTCGGGCCGCATCATCAGTCGGTCGCGGCCATCGAGCGCGGCCTGGAACGTCGCATCGTTGGGCGCTGCGCCCTTCGCGAAGCCGGTCCACATCGCGCGCGCCGTTGCGTCGGCCCGCGCTTGCAGCGACTCGCGCCGTGCCGGTGCTTCCACTCGCTCCAGCACGGGCGACACATCACGCGAGAGCGTGAGGCCCGCGGCGGCGAGCGCCTCGGGAGTTCTG
>JBBQGR010000350.1:0-3271 GCA_038323185.1 Phycisphaerales bacterium
CCTTCGAGCACGGGGCGAGCGGGCTCTTCGTGTCGAATCACGGCGGGCGCGCGGAAGCGAGCGACCGATCGACCATCGAGTGCGTGCGCGAGGTGTCGGCCGCCGTCGCCACTCGAGTCGAGGCCGGTTCCGACGTGAGACCGAATCGGCCAGACGACGCGGCCTGTCCAGCACGACGCGAGGGCGTTACGAGCCCGAGGGCACGATGATCTTGTCGAGCCTTTCCCTGCGGGCCTGCTCAGCATCGAACTGCTTGCGCTCGGCGTCGCTCATGCCTTCGGTGATGAGTGGCGGTGGTGCGACAGCTTCGTTGCCGCCGCCGAAGGCTCCCAACTGGAAGAGGATGAGCACGGCCGCGGCGACGAACACAACGGCCGCGATGCCGATCATTACGGTCTTCTTCTTGTCACCGCTGTCGGAAGCGGCGGCTGCGGGCTTTTTGGCAGATGAGGCCATTGTGGACTCCGGGGCAAGTGGACTGGCGATTCAGAACGAACCGGGGCGAGAAGGATCCAAGCGTGCGGAGGTGGGCGGCTGCCCTTCTCCCCAACGCAACCTCATTCTAACCAAGAATTCTAACCGACATCCCGGCGTTGGAACAAAATCATGGCCAGGGAGAGAAAAACCCCGACCTGCGAGAAGGTGTAGAGGACGGTCAGTCCGAAGTAGGCGGGTGGCACCGGGCGATTCTGTGAGACCGCGTCCAACAGCCAGTAGAATTGCATGTTCGGGATCCCGCCCCAGAGGCCAAGGGCGACGGGGTTGATGCGGGTGGGCTGGGTGAAAAGGTAATCGCCCCGGGCGGGGGGACCGTCGATGCGTACGGGAAGCTCGCCGATGTTCCGGATCGCGAGATCCAAGCCATCGACCTCCGTGACGATGACGGCGGATGGGACGCCGGGCCCGATGATGCTGCGAAGCTCGGTCATGTCGCCCTCGAAGCGACCAAAGCTGCCGTGCGTGCTGAGCGGGAAGCCGTTGGGGGTTGGACCAAAGAAGATCGCATCACCGACGGCAAGCGGACGGGTCGGGGCTTGCTGCAGCGTGAGGCGTTGCACGTCTCCGGGCTGTGCGAATGTGGTCCGCTCGGGATCATCGGGTGTGGATTTGGCGACGACGGCGATAAAGTCGTTGGTGAAGACGTGGCGCCCGATGAAGTAGTTGGAGAGAAGCGAGGCAACGAAGACGCCCAGGCAAACGACGATCGTCGCGACCTGGCCCAGCCGCGTCGACGCGGCGAGCGCAACGGCGCACAGGACCAGCACCGCGAGCCCAAGGCACAGGCTCGCGAGCACGATCTGCGGGCGCAGGTCGGTCAGCGGATTCTGAAAGTGCCACCCCTTGCCAATAAAGAGCGTGCCAAACCAAGCCACGATGATCAATGGCACTAGCAAGCCCACGGAGGTCTGCGGGAAGTTCCAGCCGTAGAAGAAGTTGCACCATCCCGCGAGCGACACCGAGAGGAAGATCGCCAGCAGAGAGAAGGTGATGACGGGCCCGTCAAGATCGTCGGCCGTCGTGGACATCACGCCGTGGCGAAGTGCCATGTGGAGGAAGACCAGCATCACGATCATGGAAGCGAGGATCGCGATCGTAACGCCCAGGTACTTGCCCAGCACCAGCACCGGCCGCGAGACAGGCTTTGAAATGATGGTCAGAACGGTCTTGTTCTCGATCTCGCGGCTCATGGCGGCTGTGGCAAGAAATCCCGCAAGCAGCGTGCCCACGACGAAGACCGTCGCGAGTCCGATGTCAAAGAGGAGCTTGGTATCGCCCGACACCTCTGAGGAGTCCATCTGACCCATCGAGAAGTTGCTGTTCCACGTGTTGAAGAGCTGGAGCACGCCGCTGATCAGAATCAGAATGAGGACAAACGGTTGACGCACGCTCTCCACGAAGGTGTTGCGCGCGATGGTGTAGGTCTGGACAATCATGTCGTTTGGATCGCGGGGTGTCGGTTAGGAGTTCGGAGAGAGATGCGGGGAAAACTGGAGACGGTGGGCGGCCAGAGTCGGCTGGCAACTAGCCCCAGGATGAAGCCACGCTGTCTTGAACCTGGCTCGAAGTTCGCCCGTACTTCGATCCAACTTCGCTCGAACATAGGGCCAAAGCGAGCGTACATCAAACGCAACGAAGTGTCGGGGCAGTCTGTACCATGCTCCGGCGTCAGCCCCGCTCAGGCCCCAGGGAAGTCATCCCGGGGGCCGGAGTGGAAAGCGGGCTCCGGGTATGGCACAATACCGATCCTCGACCCCGAGGGTTCGCGCCGGCTCTGGGCGAATCGGATGATTCCGCCGCCGTGTCGGGTGAGCTTTCGGGCTCGGCTCGCCCCTGGCACGGGTCGGTCGGGCAGGAATTGCGGAGCCACGCGGCTATTCTGGTCGCGTTGTCGTGGTGCGGATCGTGTGTTGAGAGGGAAGTCGGAGTCGGATCAGGGCGCTCTGGCCCTGGCCGCGTTCCCGGTAGTTCCGGGAAGCGTGTTGGTGGTTGCCGAGTCGGTCGGGGGCCTCGATTGCGTGAGTTTGTGTCGGTAAGGTCTTGTTCCGTGGTGTCAAGTTCGCCGGGTTGGATCCAACCAGCGTCTATCGCAGAGGACTTATGCGGGCTGATTACCTGACCTATCAACGGGCCACGAGCGTCGCGGTGCAGGGCTTGGTCCTGCAGGTTTCGGCGACGATCGGGCTCTTCTCGTACGGACTAATCTCCCCCGACCACCCCGCCGTCACGATCGCGGGTTACGTCGGCGTGGGCATCCTCGTCTGGCTGACGCTGGTCATCGTGTATGACCAACACCGGCGAGAGCGGATCGAGGCCATCGAGGTCGAGGCGATGGCCAAGACCTCGCTGGCAGGCACGTCGGTCTTCGAAGGTCAGGACGAGTTCCGCCCGGCCGCACGCCGCCTTGCGGGTTTGCACAAGTTCTTTGTCCCCGGGATCAGCCTGCTGGTCGCCGCGATGCTCATCGGGTGGAGCCTGTGGCGCTTCTTTGGCTCCGGGCGGGAGCTCGTAGCGCCAGATCAATACTTTCCCTCGCGCAGCCTGGGCTGGGGCCTCGGTGCCGGACTGCTCACGGCAGTGGTCGGGTTCCTGATGGCCCGTTACGCGGCGGGAATGGCCAAGCAGCCAGCGTGGGCCAGCCTGCGCGCAGGCGCGGCGGCCGCGGTGGGCAGCTCGCTCATGGGCCTGGCCCTCGCCATCGGCCACTTCGTGGACTTCATCGGGCCCGACCTGGTCTCGCGGCTGCTCGTGGTCATCGCTCCCGTCCTCATCT
>JBBQGR010000351.1:0-3265 GCA_038323185.1 Phycisphaerales bacterium
CCGGAGCGGGTCATCGCCTACATCATCGACGCGATCATCATCGCGGTGATCGGCTTCGTCATCAATCTGGTCATCGGCGGCATCTTCGTGGAAACACGAACCGATCTGTTCCTCGGAGTCCCAATCGTCGTCCGCGGGCCGTCATTTATCGGCCAGCTCATTAGCGTGCTCGTCACCCTGGCAATCAGCGCCGGCTACTTCATCTACATGTGGTCGCGCATGGGCGGTCAGACCGTTGGCATGAAGGTGCTGAAGCTCGGTGTTCGGGACGAGTCCACGGGAGCGCCGCCCTCTCAGCAACAGGCGATCAACCGCTGGCTGGTTCTCGGCCTTCCCGCGGGATTGAGCCTCGCCTACATCCTGCCCTTGATCGGCCTGATCGTTTCGATCGCGATCTTCGTGTACTACATCTACCTGCTCGTCTCGACGGCGCAGAGCCCGACACGGCAGGGCTTCCACGACAAGTTCGCCAAGACGGTGGTCGCCAAGCTAGCTGCGTGAGACTTCGCGACGACTATCGCCAAGGTGGCAAACGAGACCCCGTCCGAAAGGGCGGGGTCTTTGTTTTGCACCGCGATGGCCGCCGCGGCCAAAGATGTCCACGAACTATCCACATTGACGGTGGATTGTGGACGGTACCCAGCACCGACCGGCGAATCCGTGGATAAGTGCGTTGACTCGACCGGAGCGCGCCGATAACTTATGTCTTGCCCGGAGGGGCCACTCGGGACTCAGCACTGAGATCACATCAAAGTGCAGAGTTCAGGAGAGCTCCTTCGGGCGTTTCGTTGTCCGGCAGAATCACCGCGAATGAGCGTGATGCGCCCCGTCCCTTACACCCAACGACTCGACGAGCTCGAGGCTGCCGTCCGTGCGCGAACTGCACTCGTGCCGCGCGTCGGCATCGTCCTCGGCTCGGGGCTCGGCGGCCTTGCCGACGCCCTCAGCGAACCAGTTGCGATCCCCTTCGCCGAGCTACCCGGCTGGCCGGCCGCGTCAGCCCCCGGGCACGCCGGGACCCTGCTGCTGGGCGACCTGGAGGGAGTGCAGGTGGCATGCCTCAAGGGTCGCCTGCACATGTACGAAGGCAACAGTGAGCGGCTGGTAGTCGAGCCCGCACTCCTCATGGGCCGACTTGGCGCGCAAGTCCTCGTCCTGACCAACGCCGCAGGTGGCGTCAACGCTGCGTACCCACCAGGCACATTGATGCTCATCGCGGACCACCTGAACCTGACCGGCCGGAACCCATTGATGGGTGAGAACGATGACGCGCTTGGATCGCGCTTCCCGGATCTGGTCGACGCCTGGAGCCCGCGGCTGCGTTCCCTGATGCGGCGCGCCGCGGCAGACACGGGTGTCGCGCTCGAGGAAGGTGTCTACGCGGGACTGACCGGGCCGATGTACGAGACACCCGCCGAGGTACGCATGCTGCGCACCCTCGGGGCGGACGCCGTCGGCATGTCCACGGTGCTTGAGGCAATCGCGGCGCGCTGGGCGGGCATGGAGCTCGTGGGCGTGTCCCTTGTCACGAACGCCGGCGCGGGCGTCACAGGAGAGCCGCTCAGCCACGAAGAGGTGCTTGCCGCGGGGGTAGAGGCTGCGCCACGCTTCAGCGCACTGGTGCGCCGCTTCGTGCGCCTGCTCGCCGAGTCGTAGGCGGCCAATGGACAGTGGCGAGGCCGCCTAGATAGTGGGCAGGTCGCGTCCCATGGCTTTGGCCGCAGCCTTCGTCTCGGCCCAGGCCGCGAGCACGTTGTCCTTGTGCGGCCGGATGGGGCAGTGCTCGTCCCGGTTGCGATCCTCGTCGCAATAACCGAGCGGCACGCACTTTGGCGCCAGGAACGAGCCCAGGAAGGGTGAGACCGCGAAGATCTCGTGGCGGATCAATTGGAAGAGCCGGCGGATCTCCCACTGGGCCATCGTGCACAGCCGCAGTCCAGACATGTGGATCAGCGAGCGCAGGTTGGCAGTCATGATCAGGTTCGTCCGCGTTGCGTTCGGCATCACGAAGCGCGCGTCCTCGCCGGGGATTCCCGCTTCGAGCATCTCGCCGTAGAACGCGAGAGAGTCGTCCATCTCAGCTACGAACCGGTCGCGCATCTCCGGTGGCGCGTCGGCGAGCGATCCCGGGACCATGTACGAGGGCCGCTTGTAGTTGAGATAGCGCTGTGACTGCTGGTCAAAGGCAACGCCGGCGCGGTGCCGCACGAGTTGGTGCGACAGAGTCCGAGTCACGCCGCTGATGGCGAACGTGAAGACGATGTGCTCGATGGTCGACCCGTGGCCGGACTCGATCACGCGCCGGATGAGGTCCTGCTGCTTGTCGGTCGCCACCTGGCCGGTCGTCGCGCGCTCGAAGATGTCCTCGGGCAGCAGCTCGCTGTAGCACGTCCGGCAGGCGGTGTAGATGAGCGGCAGGTAGAACTGCTCTGCGATCTCCCGTGTCGGGAAGAGGAGCGTGGCGCGCATACCCAGCTCGCGCGTCGCGGGACTGCGCGGCGTCCTGGACTCGGTTGGCCCGGGACCGGCTGACGGCGCCGGCGGGGGAGCTTGTTCGACAGCCATCGGCTGCCTAGATTACGCGCTCCGCCTTCGTGGCGAAGCGCGTGCGCCGGTCAGCGGATACCGGTGTCGTAGGAGAGCGCCAACTGGACGCTGTCGCCGCCGAGCACCGCGAATGCCTGCGGACCGGGGGTACCCATGTATCCCGCGACCTCCTGCGCCACGGCGTAATAGGCGCCCGCCGGAACTGGGAACGTCACCAGGCCGGCGTCGTCAGTGGCCGCGCTCGCGACCTCCGCGCCGTTGGCGTCGAACAGCGTCACGATCGCGTTCTTGACGGCCCTGTCCGCACAGTTTGGATCGGGCGGATTGCGGACGACCGGACAGGTGGGGCCTGCGCTCAGCGCGACGGTCACGTGGGCCGGATCGGTCGTGCCCGCGGGCGTGTCCATCTCGATCGGGTCGCCTTCCTCGCGCACGAGCGCGACTTCGGCTGTGGTCGCATCAACGTGGTAGATCCAGCGATGCTGGTTGATGCAGCCCGCCTGGCAGTCGCCCGATCCCGCGGTGATGACCACGCTGAATCCGCCGGCCTCTTCGAAGGCCTCGTACCAGCGGGACGCGCCGATGAGGTCCGCGCGAAGCGGCATCATCGCTGCCCAGAGTGGATTGGAGGCGAAAACGAGAGCGGCTGCCTGGGCCGCCGTGGTGACGCCGTTTGTGCGTGTTGCGCCCGGCGTCGCGCTCGGGGCCGGCGTCGCGG
>JBBQGR010000352.1:0-3260 GCA_038323185.1 Phycisphaerales bacterium
CCTCACCAGCGCCACCCTCGCGACCCGCGCCACCAAGGAAGACGAAACACGCGAGTCAGCGGAGACCGCCTTCGCACACGCCCTCTCTCGCCTCGGTGCGGAGGGTTCCCGCACGCTCCAGCTCGGTTCTCCGTTCGACTACGCAGAGCAAGTCGAGTTCTACGTCGACCCGATCCCCCTCACGCCGCGCGGCGGGGCCGGACGACGCCCGACATCTCGCCCCGGCCACCACACGTATGAACCCGATCCCGAGTGGTTCGAAGGTGGGGGAGTCGCGCAGAATCCGTCGGACCTTTCGCCCCTCGCCGCCGCCATCCTCCGGCACGTGCGCGAGACCGACGGCGGCGCCTTCGTCCTCTTCACGAGCTTCTCACAGCTCAACGCCTGTGCCGCCGAGCTTGCCGGTCCGCTCTCCCGCCTGGGCCTGCCGCTGCTCGCGCAAGGGCGCGACGGCTCGCGCTCGCACATTCTCGAGCGTTTCCGCGAGAACGAGGGCTCCGTCCTCTTCGGCGCCGCCAGCTTTTGGCAGGGCGTCGACGTGCGTGGCCGCGGCCTCCGCAACGTCATCATCACCAAGCTCCCCTTCGAGCCACCCGACCGCCCCATCACGCAGGCTCGCAGCGAACTCATCGAGTCTCGCGGCGGAAACCCCTTCATGGAAGACAGCCTCCCGCGCGCCGTCATCCGCTTCAAGCAGGGCTTCGGCCGCCTCATTCGAAGCAAGTCCGACCGCGGCCGCGTCGTCGTCCTCGATGATCGCATCATCAACGCGCGCTACGGCCGCCTCTTCATCAGCGCACTCCCCAAGGGCGTCAAGGTCCGCGTCGTCGGGAGAGATGGCGAGTAAACGATAATTATGACTCCGAGAAGTCGTACCCCGCCATGTACGTGCCTCGCTTCAGCCACGCAACCTGACGCAGGATGTCGTTGCAGAGCGCACTAGCTCCAAATCGAAAGTAGTCCGGCGTGAGCCAAGGCGAGCCCTCCCACCCCGGAACACGCACGACTCCGAGCGTCTCTTGCACCATCACCAGGTAGTGCAACGCCTGCTTCGAGGTCCTGATCCCGCCCGCAGGCTTCATCCCCACGATCCTTCCCGTGCTCGCGTGCCAATCTCGGATCGCCTCGAGCATCACGAGCGTGACGGGCATCGTTGCCGCCGGCTGCACCTTGCCTGTGCTGGTCTTGATGAAGTCCGCGGCGCCGAAGGGCTCGCGTGCCATCACGCCAAGCTCGTCATCCACACTCGCCATCGCCTCGATGGCGATATCGCTCGCGAGCCGCACCTTGTCCAACGTTTCCAGCTCGCCAGTCTCCAGAATCACCTTCAGGTGCGCCAGCGTCCCATCCGCCCGAAGGCACGCGTGCTTCACGGCCCGGATCTCTTCCGCAACCTCGTCGTACCGCCCCGCGAGAAACGCCCCGCGATTGATCACCATGTCGATCTCGTCCGCGCCGTCCGCCACCGCGCGCCGCACGTCCTCAACGCGCACATCAAGCGGATACTGCCCGCTCGGGAACCCAGTCGCCACCGACGCGACCTTCACGCCGCTTCCCTTGAGCGCTTCGATGCACGTCGCGACCAGACTCGGATACACGCAGACCGCCGCAACAGGGGGGATCTCAACTCCAAGGTCCGCGCCGACATAGGGCCGCATCGCCTTGCGGCACAACCCCCGCGCCTTCTCGACCGAGTCCTTCCCCTCCAGCGTCGTCAGGTCCAGCATCGTCATCGCCAGCAGCAGCCCGTCCAGCTTACTCGCGCTCTTGATCGACCGGCGCGTAAAGCTCCCCGCCCGCTCGCTCGCGGCGACAGCATCAACAGCCCTGGCTCGTGCCCGAATCAGCGTCATGCCCAATCCTACGGACGCCCGCCGCTTGACCAGATGCGACCCCTACGCCCCAACGCGGATCGTCTCTCCATCAGAGCCAACCGCCACGCGCGGCCGCTCACTACCCAGCACCACGACCTCAACCGACCGCGACGGTCGCTGCCACTTCCCTTCACTCTCTGCCACTTCGACCAACCACCCATCATCATCCCGCTTCGCCCGATACGTCGTGATCAGGTACTGCCCCTCGCGATGCCCGAACCCCTCCCCTTGATCCTCATAGAGCACGCACTCCGCCCGCCCCGCGTCATCGGGCGAGACGACCAGCGTGAGTCGCTCGAACGCGCCGGGCACCGCATGCTGCGTGATCGGCCCCAGTGGAACAATCGCGCCCGTCCGAATCCGCATCCGCGGCAGCAATGGATCCCATACACGTGCCGCCCCGTGCGACCAGAGCGGATCAAACTCCCGCCACACGCCCCGCGGCATCATCGCCCGACGCCCATCCTCCCACACCGGCTCCACCATCACATCCGCACCGAGCAGAAAAGCGCGATCCTCACTCCGAAGCCGAAGGTCGGTCGCATCCGCAAAGAACAATGGCCTCACGATCGCAAGCCCCTGTGTTGCCGCGATCCAGAAGAGCGTCGACAGATACGGCATCATCCGGTACCGGCGCTGGATCGCAAGCCGGCACGTTGCTTCGCAGCTTGCGCCCAGCGACCAGGGCTCGTGCCGCGCCGCGGCCTGCGTCTTGTGTGCGCGAGCAAACGGCAGCATCGTCCCAAGCCCCATCCAGCGCGCAAACAGGTCCGGCTGCGTCTCTCCGATGAACCCTCCAATGTCAGGCCCGCTGAACGGCTGACCCGATAGTCCCATGTTCAACGCGGTCGAAAGAGACCAGCGCATGTGCGCCTCGCTCGCTCGATTGTCCCCCGACCACGCCGCGGCGTACCGCTGCCCGCCAATGAAGCTCGCCCGCGTCAGCACAAACGGCCGCTTCTCGGGCACCAGCTTCTCAAGCCCCTCGCGCGTCGCTCGCGACATCAGCATTCCATACACGTTGTGATACCGCGCGTGATCACCATCGCCCCCGAGCGACTCCTCCGCACGATGACGCACATCATTCGGCATCGTCTTCCCGGCCGCGGGCCAGAAGATCGCGGGCTCGTTCATGTCGTTCCACAACCCATCAATCCCAAGCTCAACCAGCGGTGCCGCAAGCTCACCCCACCAGCGCCGCGCCGGCTCCATCGTGAAGTCGGGAAACGCGCACTCGCCCGGCCACACCTTGCCGTGGTACTCGTTGCCGTCGGCACCTTTCAGCAAGTGGTCCCCATCGCGCCCCTCTCGATACGCGAAGTACGCCGGATCCACTTTCAGACCCGGATCCACCATCGCAACTGCCCTGAAGCCCGCCTCGTGCAG
>JBBQGR010000353.1:0-3252 GCA_038323185.1 Phycisphaerales bacterium
TCTCACCCTCGCGCTGATTGTGCCCCTCCGCGATCGTGCGCCCCGTCGCGGTCTCGTACACCACCGCGCCAACCGGCACCTCACCCAGCGACATCGCCTCGCGCGCCAGCTCCAGCGCGCGCACCATCGTCCGCACGTCCACCGCGCTCGGCGGCCCGCCATCAACCAGCGGACGGGCAGCGCGCGGCCCATCCACCGCCGCCTCGCGCCGCGCCATCCGCGACCAGATCGAACGCCAGGCCTCGCGCAGCGCACTCACGGCGAATCGTCCAGTCCCTCTTCAAGGGCTGGCACCTCGCGCTTCCCCGCCACCACGCTCGCCGGGAAGAACTTCAGCAGCACCACGCCAAGCTCAAAGAGCAGGTACAGCGGCCCCCACAGCAGCAGCATCGACGCCACGTCCCCCGGCGTCGCGATCGCCGCGATGATCGCGCAGATGAAGATGACGTGCTTGCGATACTTTCTGATGAACACGTCATCGATCAGATTCAGCCACCCCAGCAGCAGCACCACCACCGGCGCTTGGAACGCCAGCGCAAAGGCCAGCGACATCGACAGCACAAGGCTCACATAGCTCCCAAGGCGATACTGCTGCTGGATCCCGCTCTCCATCTGCAGCATCGACGACAAGATCATCGGCGCCTTCCCCTCCGGCGTTGCGAGCACGATGCGCAGGCTTTTCAGCTCCGTGTTCACCCACGACATGCCCGGCTTCAGAAGCTCATTCGGCGGATCACCCGCGAGCAGGGGCAGAATCGGCAATGCCGCCGCATCCGCCGCGGGCGTCACGAGGTGGATCGTCGGGGGAGCGATGTCGCCGCCAAAGCCGACGAAGAACGCAAGCAGGATCGGCATGATCACGAAGTACAAGAAGACCACGCCGCTGACCGTCAGCATCACGGACAGCGGCAGCAGGAAATACACAAACCGACGCTCGTGCCGATACAGCCCCGGCGAGATGAAGCACCACAACTGAAAAATGATCCAAGGCGACCCAACCAGGATCGCCGCGAGAAAACTCAGCTTCACGTACGCGCCGAAGGTCTCAAGAGTTTCGGTCGCCTGCAGATTGCCCTGCGCGCCCGCCTTCAGCGCGGCCTTCACCGGTGCCACAACAAACCCAAGTATCCGGTCGCCGAAGTAGAGCGCAACGGCCACGACGGGCACAAGCCCCATCAGCCCGATGACGATGCGCCGCCTCAACTCTTCAAGGTGGTCGCCCAGCGGCATCAAGTTCGAAAGGTTGGACAAGTTCGGCATCTTCGTCATGGTGAAGGGCATCGCCGGTGCTCATGAGCTTCGCGTCGTCCGGTGCTGGACTGCTCCGGCACCTTGGCCTCGCTCGGTTCACCGGATTCCCGCACGGGTCCGATTCGCCGACACCAAGCACGCGGATCACATGAAACGACCGCGGTAGATTAGGTGTCGTCGGCACGCCCGCACGAGTCCCACACGACCCCAACGCGACATTGCCCCGCCCACGCATCCCACCCAGCCGGGCACGCCCCTCTAGCGACGCCCGGAGAGCATCCCCGCGCGCTCCCACGCCCGCACACTCCCGATCACCAGTGCGCGGTCCGTCCCGTCCGGCGTGCCGCTCCGATTGACGTCCGTCGGTGTGCGCTCCCACGCGTACAGGTCCGCCGCATCCACGCGCAGACTCCCGTCAACATCCTCGCTGCTCCGGTGCGCCTTTGCGAGAGGATCACCGATCGTCATCTGCATCCACGACAACCCCGGCGTCGCCGAGAGCGCAGCCTCGCCCCATGAGAGACTGCCCCGCACGAAGTTCCGCAGCAAGTACCGGTTGTCCGCGATCGTGTCCGCCAGCGGCTCCCAGACGTTGCCGATGGCAAACGTCCCGCCCGCCGCGATGAAGGACGAGGCCTGCTGCTGCTGGGCGAATGAGATCTGCCCAAGCCCTCCAAACGCACGCCCGTTGTAGCTCTCAATCGAGTTGAAGATGCAGCCGTCGGCCATGTTGAACGTTGTCGCGTAGAACGTGTCCGCGAGCGTCCCCGTATCCTGATCGCGCGGCCGCCCATTGTGGTTCGCGCCCTGGCTCGCAATCAGCACCGCCGGCGGCAGCACCAGAATCGGCCCCGGCGCCTGCCACATGATCCTGGGGCCCCCGAAGAACTGCGTCCCGCCTGCCAGCGCGTTGTATCGCGTGAACGCCGGGAAAAAACGCCCGTCGCCCAGCATCTCGTCGCGCGAGATCTCATAATCATCCGCATCGCGCAGCGGCGTGAACCCGCCCGCACTGTTGTCCAGCTCCCCATTCGGGCCACCGTCCGCGATGCCGTTGCTATCGCTCTCATCAAGCAGCACCACATGGTTCGCAACGTCGTAGTAGACGCGCGAAGCGCGATCGATCATGCCGCGCACGTCCGCCAGCGTCGGCGCATCCAGCCTCGACACAATCAGCACGTCCCCCGGCACCAGCCGCGACGCCCCCGCGCCCGCCGCGAGCCACGTCGGCCCGCCGCCAGAAGCCGTGAACGTCTTCGCCGCCGTGATGTTCGTGTTGACCAGCGACGAGAGCGCGCGAGTCTGCTTCCAGAACGGATTCAGAATCGCGCCATCCGCGAAGCTGTCGTTGCCGCCGCCCGCCTCGCCCGCAGTCAGGTTCTGATAGAGCAGCGCAAGCTCAGCCTCAACACTCGCGCACGTCGCATCGTTGGCGCTGTACTCGCCGATGAGCAGCGAGGGATTGTCACCCGCCGCGGGAAGGTCGGTATCCAGGATGCGATGCGCCAGCCCCTTGGTCGTCACGATCGCGCGGATCTGCCGCGTCATGCCCCGCGAGACAAGATGGTTCCTGATCGGATCACGCAAACGCGCAATGAAATTCGCGTACGAGATGTCCGGCGCCGTCGCAACCGCCGCGCCCGTCGTCGCAAGATCAAGCACAAAGACGCCTCGCCTCAGCCCCCGCCGCGTCACCGCCGCGCCCGCCACCCGCACCGATCCGGCGTAATACGCCGCCACCTCGCGGCTGTCCGCCACGCGGCTGTCGTACACAACCAGAACCTCATCCTCACGCAACTGCGCGCGAGCCTCCGCGCAAATGACCATCCCCGCGGCCAAAGCCAGCCCGAGAACCATCATCCGCGAAACCGCCCGCATGGACAACCTGGAACGCATCAGGATCTCCCATCGGCAAGGACTCGCCACCCACCCACACGCAGTCCCGGAACCAACGCACTCTATCCGAAGAACCAGCCAACGCAAGCAATTCTCGGTCCTACC
>JBBQGR010000354.1:0-3249 GCA_038323185.1 Phycisphaerales bacterium
GGCGGTGAAGGTTGGCGGGTTCGCACGAAGCTGGCGCGCGGACGCACGAGTGATGCGCGGTACGCGGCCGGACCTACCGGCGTGCGCGTGTGTTGAGGCCGGCGAGGTCGCGGGACTTCTCTTCGGGGCGTTCCCACTCCACGCGCGGCGCGTCACCCCAGAGCATCTCAAGGTCGTAGTGCGAGCGCGTGTTGGGCTCAAAGAGATGGACGACGACGTCCACAAGGTCGGCGAGGAGCCAGAGGCTGCCGTCATCCTCGCTGGTGCGCCATGCGGGCATGCCGCGCTCTTCGCCCATCGCGCGGACATGCGCGAGCACGCTGCCCATCTGGCGGTCTGACGTGCCCGAGCCGATGACGATGAAGTCCGCGACGGCTGAGAGGGCGCGCACATCGAGCACCACGATCTCCGTGCACTTGTCGTCGTGCAGCAGTCGCGCGGCATCGATTGCGAACAGCCGCTTGGCCTCGTCGGTCGGGTCCGCGGCGCGGACCGGCACGGGGAGCGCCTCGGCCTCACGCACGCTCCACGGCAGACGCGTGTCCGCCGTCTCGCCGGGAACCTCGATGCGGGCCGTCTTGCGCTTCAGCCTTGGGCCCTTGTGGGCCTTTCGAACTGGCTTGGGCGCTGGGCCTGCCTTTGGCCGCGGCGAGGCGGAGGGCAGGGGCGAGGCAGACGGCGCCTTGGCGACCTTCGGTGCTGCCTTTGCTGAGGCCTTCTTCTTGACTGGTGCGTCTGATGCCTTGGCCTTTGCGGCTTTGGCGGGCGCAGATGTCGTGGAGGGAGAGGACTTGCTACGGGATGAGGCTTTGCCGCGCGTCTTTGCCATGTGGGTCAACGATAGGTCGTCACGGGCGGGTTTGGGAGGAATCGAGGTCCCGCTCCGTGGCATATTCCTTAGCTAAAAAGCGTGCGCTGACGTTCGCGCACGGGTTGCGGCCGCTCGGTAGCCGCGGCAACCGCGGAGGCACTGGCGACGGGGATCCAGTTCGTGGGCGCGTCCGGTGATGCCACAATGACCCGCGGCACGGGCGTGCGGCTGGATTCCGGGGCGTGCGCCGACAACGCCCGCTCTGGTGAGTTGCACTGCTTGGACAGGTGCAGGAGCACGACGTCGCCGGTGTGGCCAAGGTCGCGAACGACCTGCGCGCTTTGATGGTTGGAGAGGTGTCCCCCGCCGCCCATGATTCGGTTGATGAGAAACGCCGGGCGGTCCGAGGCGACCTGCAGCGTGGGGCAGTAGTTTGACTCGATCGCGAGGGTGCCGACGCCGCGGAGGTGGTCGAGCATCGCTTGGCTTGGGCTCCCGACGTCGGTCGCGTAGCCCAGCGCGCTGGTAGAGGTTGAGAACTTAAGGCAAGCGACGCCGGTCTCATCGTGCGAGAGCAGGCACGACGAGGCGATGACGCCTGGCATCGCTTCGAACGGTGCCTCGTCTCCGAAGAGCTCGATGCACCTTCCCGCGGGGCAGTCACGCTCGGCGCGGCGTCGATGACGACGGTGGATCCAGAGTCGCGACGACCCGGGGAGGCGCGAGCCCCACGTGGGTTGCCAGTGGTCCTGGTCCAGGTGCGTGAGCACGACGCCATCAATCATGGAGAGATCAAGGCCCAAGCCCGCCAGCAAGCACTCGGTGCGGCGCGGGGTCAGGCCAGCATCAATGAGCAGCATGCGCAAGCCGCGCGGAGTGTCCATGGCGAGCACCGAGCAGTTGCCCGATGAAGAACTTGCGAGCACACAGAGGCGAAGCGTTTGCACTGTCTGAAGCCTCCGGTGGGTGCTATTCCAGCGACTCATCATCCGCAGCCGCGGCGGCGCAGGCGAGAAGCCCCCGCTTGCTCCCCGCGACGAAGTCGGCCATCTCCATCACTGGCGGGCAATCGCGACCGAGCGCGCGCAGCACCTCGATCTGCTCGGGACGCGTGCGCGACACGCGGAATACCTGGCGGAATGCGGCCCGGAGCGATGTGATGTGCTCGCGCGGCATGCCGCTGCGTCGCAGGCCAACGGCGTTGATGCCCTTCATCTGGTTGCGTTCGGCCGCGATGCAGAAGGGAGGCAGGTCTCGCGCCACCGCGGAGAGGCCCGACGCGAACGCGAGCCTGCCGACGCGCGCGAACTGGTGGACCACAACGGCCCCCGAGAGCGTGGCCTTGTCGCCGATCTCGGTGTGGCCCGCGAGCAGAACTCCGTTCACGAGGATCACGTCGTTGCCGATCTTTGAGTCGTGCCCCGCGTGGCTGTTGACCATCATGAAGACGCGGTCGCCGAGCGTGGTGGGAGGGCCCTGACCCGGCTCCTTCGACGCGGCGTGGATCGTGACGTGCTCGCGGATGAGGCAGTCGCGCCCCAGCACAACGCCAGCCGTGGCCATGCCGGGCTTGAACTTGTAGTCCTGCGGGGGCATGCCGATGCACACGCCGGGATAGAGCGTGGTGCCGTCGCCGATCGTGGTGGGGCCGTTGATCGTGACGTGCGAGATCAGCCGCACGCCCGCGCCGAGCGTGACGCGCCCGGAAACGATGCAGAAGGGACCAATCTCAACGCCCTCGCCGAGTTCCGCGGCCGCGTCGACGATCGCGCTTGGGTGGATCGTGTGGTTCGCCATGAGCGGGGAGCGTAGGTCGGGTGGGGCAGATTCAAGCCGCGTTGCTTAGCCCAATGATGCACAGGCGGAGCTCGGTGCCGACCCGAGCTTGGCACGTGGCGTGAGCGACCAAGCTCGACCATGTGCCAGCGGCTGCCACCATGTGTCACCACGTTCTACATAGGATTGAAAGATGCCAGTCTCGGCCACCGTGCCCGAACTTGTGGATCTCGGCCAGCTTCGCTACGGCGAAGCGCTGGCGGAGCAGCGGCGCGTGCATGAGCGTGTGCTGGCCTCGCGAGATTCGACATCGCCATCGGCGGGCACGATCCTGCTTGTGGAGCATGAGCCGGTCATCACGGTCACGCCGCGGCCGGGCGTGGCCGAGCATGTGCTGCTTTCGCGAGAAGTGCTGGAAGCACGCGGCATCGAACTCTGCGAGACCGACCGCGGCGGCGACGTGACGTACCACGGCCCGGGCCAGCTCGTGGTCTATCCCATCCTTGATCTCAACGCGCTCGGGCTTGGGCTCCACGCGTACATGAGGCTTCTTGAGGAGGCCGTGATTCGCACGCTCGCGTCGTTTGGCCTCGTCGCGCAGCGAGAAGAGGGCGCCACCGGCGTCTGGATCCCGGCTCCTAACAGAGCAAGCCCAACACACG
>JBBQGR010000355.1:0-3234 GCA_038323185.1 Phycisphaerales bacterium
GCCCGCCCAGGAGTTCGTGTACGTCACCAAGCCCGTCGCCGAACTGCCCAACCCCGCTGCCGGCTTCGCGACCAACGGTCTGGTCGACATGCTGGCCATCGACGACACGAACTTTATCGCGGTCGAGCGTTCCTTCTCTGCGGGCGCGCTCGGCGCGGGTGGCACTGGCAACATCATCAAGATATTTTTGGTCAGCCTCAACGGCGCGACGGACGTCAGCGGCTTCGACAGCTTGGGCTCCGCGGGGGCCTACACCGCCGCGTCCAAGACGCAGCTGCTTGATCTCTCGACGCTAGGCATCGCCCTTGATAACATTGAGGGAATCACCTTCGGCCCGACGCTTCCCAACGGGCAGCGTTTGATCATCCTCGTCAGCGACAACAACTTCAGCACGACGCAGTTCACGCAGTTCGTCGCCTTCGGCGCCGATGTGATACCCGCGCCGGGCACCCTCGCCCTTCTCGAGATCGCGACCATCGCCGCGGGCCGCCGCCGGCGCTGAGTTTGATTCTGGGATGCTTCTGACAACGAGATCGCCCATAGAGCCCTCGCCCCCGCGGAGTTTTTGTGGGCGTCCGAACGCCCGCTTCGGATACGCTGTCTTCCATGCAATCCAAAGCCGCGACCGTCACCCAGTACCTCTCATCGCTGCCGCCGGATAAGCGTGAGGCCATCGTGGCGGTGCGGGCGGTGATCCTGAAGAACCTCGACAAGGACTATGCCGAGGGAATGACGTACGGCATGATCGGATACTTCGTGCCGCACTCGGTCTTCCCGGCTGGCTACCACTGCGATCCGAAGCAGCCTCTGCCCTTCGCGGGTCTGGCATCGCAGAAGCTGCACATGTCTATACATCTCATGGGCCTCTACACCAGCGGCGAGGGCCTGGAGAATGAGACCGCCGAGGCACGCTGGTTCCGCGAGGCCTGGACCAAGGCCGGGAAAAAGCTCGACATGGGGAAGGCCTGCATCCGGTTCAACAAGCTTGAGGACGTCGCACTCGACGTGCTGGGCGAGGCGATCCGGCGGGTGCCAGCCAAACTCTACATCGAGCGCTACCTCCAGAACCTGGAAACACGCGGCACACGTGGCAAGACGGAGAACCGCCCAGCGGTACCCAAGAAGGCCGCGGCGAAGAAGGCCGCGCCCAGAGCATCTCCGAAGCCTGCTAGCAAGGCCGCGAAGAAGGCCGCCAAGAAGTCCTCGAAAGAGTCCTCCTCAACGCCAGGCAGGAAGGACCTCGCATGAGCCAGCTACCACCCGCCAACGCCGCGGCGACGACGCTCGTTCCATACGCCCATGTCGCGGATGTCGATCGTTCACTCGCCTTCTACGCGTTGCTCGGATTCACGCTCGACAGCCGCCACGCCGCGCACACTCTGGGCCAGCGCTCGCGGTGGCGACGCACGGATCATGCTCGCACTCGCCAGCGGCCTCATCGCGCCCGAGTCGCAGGCCGTGCTCTTCTATGTGTACACCGAGAATCTCGCGGCTCTTCGCAACCACCTCCTCGCCTCTGGCGTAGCCGACGCTGGCGAGTACGACCGTGAAGTTCCCGTCCGCCGATCAAAGCTCTGGGGCACCGCCAACGCTGCGGGCCTGGTCGCGGCGATCCGCCACCCGTTCTACATGTCCAAGGGGGAGATGCGCGTCGAAGATCTCGATGGCTACACGCTGCTCATCGGTCAGTTGGAGTGATGCACGCGCCATGTGGGCCAAGTGGGACATGGCGGATCGCAACCCCGCCGCGGGGCCAACTTCAGCCACAGCGTGGCACTACTGTGGAATCCGAGACCGTCAAGGCAGAAGGGACGCCGCAGTCCGCGTCGGTGCGGCGGCAGTCCCGAGCGTAGGAGTTCCTCATGGCCCTCTGGGGTGGACGATTCACAGGCGAGGCCGATCCGCTCTTTCGCCAGCTCAACGACTCGCTTCCGTTCGACTTCCGTCTGCTCGCGCAGGACATCGAAGGGTCGCTGGCGTGGGCCCGGGCCATCGCGGGTGCGGGCGTGCTGACGCCGGATGAGCTTGCAAATCTGAGCGCGGCACTCTCGTCGCTCGCGCACGAAGCCGCCGCTTCGCCGGACCTCATCATCGCCTCCATCGGGCGCGACGAGGACGTTCATTCCTACGTCGAGCGCCGCCTCATCGAGATGGTCGGTCCCTTGGGCAAGAAGCTCCACACCGGGCGCAGCCGCAACGATCAGGTCGCCACGGACGTGCGCCTCTGGACCCGCGCCGCCATCGACGCGCGCCTCAATGAGCTCACCGCCGCGCGAGAGAGCCTCATCAACCTCGCCGATCGTGAGCGCGCCACGATCGTGCCGGGCTACACGCATCTCCAGCGCGCCCAGCCCATCCTCGTCGCGCACTGGGCGCTGGCCCATCAGGACATGCTCGAGCGCGACGCGGCGCGTCTCGCCGATGCGCGCGGGCGTGTCAACATCTGCCCGCTCGGATCGGGCGCGCTCGCTGGCACCACGTACGCCATCGATCGCGACGCCCTCGCGCGCGATCTTGGCTTCGATCACGCCAGCCGCAACAGCCTCGACGCCACCGCAGACCGCGACTTCATCGCCGAGACGCTCTTCTGCCTCGCTCAGACCGGCGTGCATCTCTCGCGCCTTGGCGAAGACCTCATCCTCTTCATGACGCAGGAGTACGGCTTTGTCGAGATGGCCGACAGCGTCACCAGCGGCTCATCGCTCATGCCGCAGAAGAAGAACCCAGACGCCTGCGAGCTGCTCCGAGGCAAGTCCGGCCGCCTTATCGGTTCGCTCGTCTCCATCCTCACCACCATGAAGGGCCTCCCCCTCGCGTACAACAAAGATCTCCAAGAGGATAAGGAACCGCTCTTTGACGCGATGGAGCAACTCTCGCTCTGCCTGCGCGTGCTGCCACGGATTCTTGATGGCCTCAAGGTCCGTCGCGAGGTCTGCCGCGAGGCGGCCCTCGGCGGCTACGCGAACGCGACCGAACTCGCCGACTACCTCGTCGGCAAGGGAATCTCATTCCGCGAAGCCCACGACATCGTCGGCCACATCGTCCTCGTCGCGATCGAGCGCAAGGCTCGGCTTGAAGACCTGCCGCTGGACGCGATGCAGGCGATTTCTCCGGTGATCCAGCAGGATGTCGCGGTCGCGCTTCGCCTCGAAGCTGGCCTCGCACGGCGTGAGGTGCCCGGCGGAACGGGGCCAGGTGTCGTGGCGGCGGCGATTGACGCGACGCGAGAGCGGA
>JBBQGR010000356.1:0-3232 GCA_038323185.1 Phycisphaerales bacterium
GATGCTGCGGAATGTCGGGCCGATTCGCGGCGAGATACTCCAGCGCGGCCTCCGCGGCGTAGGCGTTCTCCGCGAGCACCTCATTAAGTCGAGATGCGATTGCGCGAGCAAGGTCGGCCTCGGTCTGGTCGCTAAGCGCCCCTTGTGGCTCACGCGCGTGGACCATGACTGGAGTTACTTTTAATCCTTCTCTGTGAGTGCCGACTCATCAAAGCCCGGCGCAACCACGAAGTCGGGGATGGTCTCTGGCGTCCTATCCAGCAGCGCTCGAGCAACCGCAAGGTCGCGCGCCAGCCACTCCGCGGGCGGCGGCGGCTTGGGATTGGCCCAGCTCGCGATCGTCGCGCCGCGGTCCGAGCGGTCGCCATCGGGGCGCGGCCCGCGCGCCTCGTGTTACGACCAGCAGCCGGACATCGCGCACATCGCCGCGACCGCGAGCACGCTCATCACGAGATGCGACATCGTCGGCCGCGGTTCGTTCGAAGTGGTGCATCGCTGGAGATCGATCCGCGCCATGGGCCTTACCTCCAAGAAGTGCCAAGCGTACCGGATGAACGGGCGCGAAGTGAAAGGCAGATGCGCTAAACCACGCCGTGGGTTCATCCGATTCCCAGTAGCGTTCGGGCGCAGGAGACAGGCCCGCGGCGATGTGCCACGGGCCTTGGTTGGATGTTGCGATCAGGCCATCAGGGACGTCTTCGGAACGTGACTAGACGTGACTAGACGTGTCCAGACATGCCAAGGCATGCCAAGGCATGCCCCGCACGCGCTCAGGCGTTCTCTGACTTGCCAATCTGCCACTCTTCGAGCTCGATCGGTGCCTGACGCCCGAAGATCGTGACGAGCACGCGCACAAGGCCCTTGTCCGGCAGCACCTCGTCGACCGTGCCCTCGTAGCTCTGGAACGGGCCTTCCTTGATGACGACCGGCTCGCCCTTGCTGAAGACCAGCTTGACGCTGGGCTCATCCTCGGGCTTACGCGAGTCCTTCAGCATCTTCTCGATCTCATGATCCTTCATCGGCGTCGGGCGGCCTGCCGTGCCGACGAAATCACCCACGCCGGTCGTCTCCTTGATGAGAAAGAAGACGTCTTGGGGGATGCGGCCGTCGGGCTCGAGACGCATCTCGACGAAGACATAGCCGGGATAGAGCTTGGTCTCGGTGATCTTCTGCTTGCCGCCCTTGATGGTCTTGGTCTTCTCGGTGGGAACAAGGATGCGGCCGACGAGATGGATCATCCCTTCGATCTGCACCTTGCGCAGCAGCGTGTTCTGAACGCTGGACTCCTTGTTGGAGGCCACGCGCAGAACAAACCAGTTCATGCCATCCTGCTTGAGGGGACCATCGGCCTCGATGAGGTCGGTGCGCTCGTTGCGACGTCCGTCCATGGTCTTGGCTTCGCTCATGATCGCACCTCAGTTTGGACCTTGGAACACGTCCTCATACATCTGCACGCGGCGACCGGACCGGCCTCACCGCCCAACCTGTTCGCCCACCTGTTTGCCCACGTTTGCGCCCACCAGCCTGCCGCCCGGCCCTTACCGCTGCAGAACGCCCGTGAGCTGCATGCCCTGGGAAAGGATGGTGTCTGCGACGAAGATAAACGCCGCGATGATGAACGTGGCGGCGATCACGACCCGCGTGGAATCGATGATGAGCTTGCGCGTGCCCCAGTTGACCTTCTTCATCTCGCCGTCGGTGGCGATGAGGAAGTCAACGGGCTTGGGCTTGGCACCGACATACAGGAACGCAAGGATGAGCCCCAGCAGCATCACCGAGCCCGCAACAGCAAGCTGCACATACGCCTTGTCAAACGTCGCGATCGGCTCGCTGCGAAGGACGTTAGCGCGGAAGGCAGACTGCCCACCATCTCCAACAACCTCAACGCGTCCGACGCCGCTCAGGTCCGCCGTGCCGACATTCAGCTGCGGCAACGAGACCGAGAGCGTGCCCGACTCGCCGCCCGCGAGCATCACAGCCGTGACGGTCGCGGTACCGACCTTCGTCGCTGACCCTTCAACAACCGTGGCAAGCTCGACGGTCTGACCGGGCTGGACGCTGCCAGATCCATCACGAATCGCGAGGGAATAGCCCTTGGCGGGTGGACGAATAGCCCCAAGCTCCGAATAGAGCCACGCCGCGGCGGAGAGGAAGATCGCGGCGATGGCAATCGCCGTCAGCACACGAACCCAGTACCCCTGCCCAAGTTTGTAGATGCCAAAGCTGACCTTGGAGGGTTCGTCGGCGGAAGATCCGCGGCCCGAGCCATTCCCTGACCCGTTGCCGGGTCCTTCATCACGACGCATCAGCTCGCGACCGTCCGACTTTTCACCGACATTGGCGACGTTCATGTGCTCACCCGTCTGGAACGGTCTGGCCAGAGGCGAAGATCGCCCGGGCAAGAACCGCGGAAGGAACAGGAAAGATCGTTTCGAGAAAACCCGCGACGAAGCCCGCTGCCGCAAGGACGCAGGGCGCCCGGGAAGGACCAAAGAGCGATCAAACACGGCGGGAGGGACTTGAACCCGCAACCTGTGGATTTGGAATCCACTGCTCTACCAATTGAGCTACCGCCGTCCGAATGCGCCATCCGAATGCCGCGAGAGGTTTCTTGGCCGCCCCAGGGGGCCCAGTGCCCTGAACGGTGCCTCGCGTAAGTCCTTGCTTGGCGAACGCAGCCAGGCCAATGCCTACTTGCGCTTGATCTTATGACGCGTGTGCTTGCGCAAGCGCGGGGAGTACTTCTCGAAGCCTTCCTTCAGCTTCTCGGGCATGCCGCCCTTGGTGTTGATCGAGGTGCGGTAGTTCAGGTCACCGGTCTCGGTGCACTGGAGCCACACATACTCGCGCGCCATCGACTTCTTCTTCGCCATCGCTACCACTCGCTTTCGTCGCTCTGCGCCGGGCCACCACCCAACGCCGCCACCCATAAATCCCAAGCCCGCAAGCGGGTCTGGAGCCGGGAAACCCGCGGCCCTCCATCATGCTGGAGGCGCTGGAAGCCCGGACGTTGAACTGACACCTGTTGCCAACACGCTGCTCAAAACATCGACACGATGCCAAGACACAAACAGCCTTCGGGATCATCCCGGAGGCCGCAGGAAGATGCTAGGCCGGTCCGCAGAGTCCGGCAACCCCGCCACACAGGGTTGGGCACGGAAAGCACCTCGGCGCCAGCCCACCCCCCCCCCGATCCGCTGAAAACCCTTAGCCCAAAGATACGCAAGGTCTC
>JBBQGR010000357.1:0-3230 GCA_038323185.1 Phycisphaerales bacterium
GGTACGGAGCGTGGAGCCAAGTTGCTGAGTAGGGCGGGACCGTGTTGGTGTGGAAAAAGAAAACTCGCCGCTGGGGTTACCCAGCGGCGAGTGAGTCAAGTTCGATTCAGCGGGAGGGAGCCTCCCGATCAAGCCGGATCATACACTGCGGAGAGACCCGAGGGGGTCGCCGCGGCGATGATTAGCGGCGGCGGCGGCCGACGATCAGGCCACCGAGGCCCATGAGGGCGAGGGAGGCGGGAGCGGGGACGACGTTGATCGTGCCAGGGAACGAGCTGAGCGTGGTGTTGAGGGTCTCGTTGAAGTTCTGAGCGTTGGAGAACCAGCTGATCGGAACAGCTGTGGCGCCGAAGGTGGCGGTCGAGATGCTGATGGAGCGGTTGAAGCCTTCGCCGACGACGATGGCGAACTGGAACACGTACTCGCCACCCTCATCATCGCCGTTGCCCAAGACGTTCACGGGGTAGCCGGGGACAAGGTTCGGGCTGGCCTGGGACAGGTTGAAGCCACCCGTGCCAGCGCTGTTGTTGAGGCCGGTGCCGGTGCCCATCCAGTTGGACGTGCGGCCCTGAGCGATGCGGGCGAGGCCAGCGGCGGTGCCGGTGCCGTAGAAGGCACGGGGAGCGGTGCTGGTCGTGACGGCCTGAGCGCCGAAGCTGTTGATGCGGCCCCACTGACCGGCATCACCATTGACCGAACCCTGGGGAGAGGTCAGGAAGCCACCAGAGGAGGGGCCGACGTAGTTGTTCGCGTTGGTGATGATCGAATCGTTGCCAGCGGCGGAACCGAAGTTGCCGGTGAGCAGGGGCTGCAGGTTCACGCCAGCGAAAGCGTGGACGGGGACGGTGCCGTTGTAAGCGATGCGAACGCGCACCGTAACGGTCTGGCCGGGGAGCGCACTGGCCGAGGGGCCGAAAGCGCCACCGGTGCTGACGTTGTAGGACACAAGGCCAGCGTTGGCGGCAGCCGCAACACCAGCAACGGCGACGAGCGTAGCAATCACATTCTTCATAACAATCTCCTCACAAACACTATTGGACGAAAGGGACGATCCCTCTTCTCGCTAGAAACGAACGACTCGTTCCTGACCCATGTACAAGATACCACGGCTACGGACAACGGCAAGTAGATTTCAGAGATGATTCTGCTGAAACTGATGATTTGCTTCTCCCGTGCAGCCGAAAGGGCCTTCCTGAAAACCCGACAATCGTGAGCGTAGACCCTTTAATGCCAATGAGTTAGGGAACTTTCAATGGATCGTTTGGGGCATGATTGGGACTGGTTGGGCAAAGTCACTAATCCGCATACTAAAGCTGCGCTAGGGTCGAAATTGTCCGTGGGAAGGCTCAGGGACGCGCCTGTTCGGGGATGTTGAGCGATGTGCTGTGCCCTGATCCCTGTACGTGGACGTCCCGGTCGTACCGCTCGAAGGTCATCGGGCACAAGTTGCGCTCGTCGGCCTCTCTGAGTTGTGTGCTTGCCAATCGCAGCGTCGAGAAATCCAGATGCAATCGCGTTTCGCCCGGGAAATCCGCGTGGATGCGCGTGACAAACGCGGAGTCGATGCGTTCCCATGCGTGGGTGTAGATGTCTGCGCCTCCGATGATGAAGCGGCGTTTTCCTATGGGGCCGAGCGCGAGCGCCTGGTCGAAAGATGTGGCGATGAGCACGCCCTCGCGCTGCCACGTGGCGTCGCGTGTGAGGACGATGTTGACCCTGCGATCCAGCGGTTTTCCGATGGATTCGAAGGTCTTTCGTCCCATGATCACGACGTGGTCGCGCGTCAGGTCACGGAAGAACTTCAGGTCCGCGGGCAAGCTCCAAGGGAGGCGGCCGTTGTGCCCGATCACGTTGTTGTTCGCGATCGCGACGACCATCGCGATCTCATCTCCAGCGGCGGTTGGCATGGGTCACGCTACGCGTGAAGGCGGCCAGCGCGAGCAATCGACATCACTCCACGTTCGCGGGCGATTTGCGCGGCGAGTCCCATGCCGTCAATGAACAAGGCCCCTGAGCGGGGCCTTGCGGAAGCGTGCGTGCGTGCGTGATTCAGCGTGCTTGAGCGTGCTTGCGAGGACTACTTGGGACCAGCGGGCTGGGTGGTGGGCTGAGCCCTGCCGCCGGGCGGATTGCTGGTGACGATTTCACCAGAGCCAGTGACGGCGGAGACTGGGAACTGCTCGAATCCGACGACTTTGGCGAGTGAAGCGTCCATGCCGAGGCTGACGTAGCGGCGGCCGTTGGTGCTTGCGACGCGCGTCGAGGACTTGGGCCAGAAGGGATAGCCGTTGAGCTGGCGGTGCATGTAATCAGGGGCGTTTACGATCAGCGATCCCTGAAAGAACCGCATTGAGCCGCCCTCGCCGCCGTTGTCGACCCACTGCTCGGGCTCTATGAGTTGCTGAAGAAGTTCGACGATTTCGGTTGCGCGCTCGGTGAGGGGACGGCGCGGGTCGGTCTCCTCGTCCTGATCGTTGAATGGGCTCTGGCCGCCGCCACCGCCGCCCTGGCCGGACTGCTGCAGAACGTTCTGCAGGTCAAGCTCGGGGGCGTTTCCGAAGCGGGGGAGTTCGAGGAGGAGGTCGTTGATGGGGTAGAGGACGACGCGCTTCCACTGGTTGAGGCGAGAGCGCGGGCCGACCTGGAGCGAGCCAGACTCGCTGAGCTGCCAGGTGCTGCTGCCTGCGCCGGAAGAATCGCCAGCCTTCTCGAGGATGCGATCAATGAGCGAGAGTGCAGATCCACGCTGGAACTCGAGGGAGATGGTCTGCTCCTTGTCGAGGCCGGTGGCGTTGCGATCGTCGGCCCACATGATCTCGATGTCGGCACCTGTGACATCGGTCACGAAGCGAAGGGCGGCCTCGAGGGAGGTGTCCTTCAGGCTGATGGTGACGGGGCGCATCATGCGGATCAGCGTGTCACGCTGGGGATTGCCGGTGAGGCGGAGTGTGGGCTGGCCCTGGGGCGACGCCGCGGAAGCAGTGGTTGGCGCGCCGGGTGCCGATGCGGGCGTTGCGGCTGGCTGGGCCTGAGCGAGGGCGAGGCCCGAGCATGTGAGGAGGATCGAGAGGCTGGCGATGATGCGGGGGGCGCTAATCGTGTAGACGTTGGCCATTGGGCAGGTTCCTTTCCGAAGTCGCCGCGTGGGCGGCGTGGTGGGCATCGCGGGGCAAGGCTCGCAAGGTCCCAACTGGAAGGGAGGTCGGTGTGTGCCGCCTCGATCCCTAGAT
>JBBQGR010000358.1:0-3226 GCA_038323185.1 Phycisphaerales bacterium
ACGACGTCGCCGCGAAATCCGCGACGTTCCCGCTCCTCATCAAGTTCCTTGACGCGCAGCAGGATCTCTCCGTGCAGGTCCATCCAAGCCCCGCCTACGCCGCGGCCCACCCCGAGTGCAAGCTCAAGACCGAAGCATGGATGATCCTCGCCGCCGAACCCGGCAGCATGATCTACAAGGGCGTGAAGCACGGCGTGACCCAAGCGGATCTTCGCCGCGGCGCAGGCGACGGCTCGATCGTTGCCATGCTCGACGCGGTTCCCGCCATCGCGGGCCATTGCCACAACCTCCCCAGCGGCACCGTCCACGCCCTCGGCAAGGGTGTGCTCGTCGCCGAAGTGCAGACACCAAGCGACACGACGTTCAGGCTCTACGACTGGGGCCGCACGGGCCGCGAACTGCACCTTGATGCCGCACTCGCGTGCGCCAGCCTCGCGCCAGCGCCATCGGCGATCAACATGAGCGCCGATGCACGGGTTCTATCGACCGAATTCTTCGAGATCTGCCGCGTCAATGTCGCGCCCGGCGACGAACGCCCAACCACCCGCGGCCGCGCGTGCACCATCGTCATGGTTCTCGACGGCGCGGGCGACCTCTCAAGCGATGAGGGCGACTTTCCCGCAACGCGCCTTCGCAAAGGTGAAACGCTTCTGATCCCCGCGTGCCACAGCGAGACGGCGCAGCTCATCGCTCCCGAAGACTCGCGTCTCACGTGCCTCTGCGTTCAGATTCCACTGTGAGCAGCCGCGCCGCCGTTCAACCAAACGCCTTCTTGTAGTCCGCGAGGAACTTCTCGATCCCCTGGTCCGTCAGCGGGTGCTTGAGGCAGTCCTGGATCACCTTGAGCGGGCAGGTTGCAACGTCAGCGCCGGCGAGTGCGCAGTGCAGCAGGTGGTTGGTGTGGCGAATTGATGCCGCGAGGACCTTGGTCTTGAAGTTGTAGTTGTCGTAGACCGCGCGGATGGTGCGGATGAGCTCCATGCCGTCCTCGCCCACATCATCGAGCCTTCCGATGAATGGGCTGACGAGGAACGCGCCAGCCTTCGCGACCATCAGCGCCTGCAGGCTCTGAAAGCAGAGCGTGAGATTGGTCTTGACGCCCTCATCGCTGAAGGCCTTGCACGCACGCACACCGTCGGTGGTACACGGCAGCTTCACCACGATCTGCGGCGCAATCTTCACGTGCTCGCGTCCCTCGCGCATCATGCCAACGTAGTCAGTCGAGATGACCTCCGCCGAGACAGGACCCTTCACGATCTCGCAGATCTCCGCGAGGCGCTTCGCGTACGGGACGCGCTCTTTGGCGATCAGCGTGGGATTGGTCGTCACGCCATCAAGCACCCCCAGGTCATGGGCGGCCTTGATTTCATCAATGTTCGCGGAGTCGACGTAGATCTGCATGCGCGAGGATAGCTCGATGCCCCAGCGACGTCGCCAAATGACACGGGCAAAAAGAGACCCGGCGCAAGCCCGCACTCAGCCCACAAGCTCGAACAAGAACTCAATCTCGACTGGCACATGCAGCGGCAGCGCGGGTGCTCCGGCCGCCGCCCGCGCGTGCTGGCCATCATCACCAAAGACCGCAACCAGCAGATCGCTCGCGGCGTTGGCCACCTTCGGCTGGTCGCCAAAGTCCTGGTCGCACGCGACAAAGACGCCAACGCGAATCACGCGGGCAATCGCATCGAGCGAGCCCGCCGCGGCCTTCGCCACCGCAAGCCCGTTCAGCACGCACTGCGCGCTGCAACGCTGCGCCAGCTCCATGGATACCTGGCTCGGCACGCGCCCGACCGCGATGGGCTTGCCCTCAACGATCGGGATCTGTCCCGAGATGTACAGCAGGTTGCCACTGCGGCGCCAGGGGATGTACGCCGCGACCGGCTTGGGCGCGGCAGGCAGCACATGCCCGAGGCTCGCGAGCACAGCATCGGGATTGGCGGGTCGATTCGCTGCGGTTGGCATCTGAACTCCGAAGTCGCGAGGCACACTGGACCGTGTTCAAGATTCGAAACTCTCAGGACTTCACAACGCGGCTGCCGCCCGGACCCCGCTCGTATCGCGGAATCTCCGGATCTACCGCGACCGACCAGAGGTCAATGCCGCCCGCGATGCTCCGCGCGGTCGCCGCGGCTTTGGGCGCAAGCCCAGACGCCGCCATCGCCCGCAGCGCGAGTGCCGCCTTCATGCTTCGTACGCCGTGGTGGCAGATCACGAGCACCTGCGCATCGTCGGCAATCTCAAGCTCGCCGCCGCGAGACTCCACTTCATGCAGCGGAAGGTGCAGCGAGCCCGGCATGTGCAGCAGCCCGAACTCTTCATCCGTGCGGCAGTCGATCAGCACTGCCTTCGCGCCAGCTTCGGCAAGCAACGCCGCGGCGTCGCGAGGCGACACTTCGTACGTGGGATGGAGCTTCTGACCCGCGGGCAGTCCACGCGCATCCAGAGTGGTCGCGGGCAACATCACTTTGGCTCCGGAGCCGTGGCGCCGTTGGTGGCGGGGGGCGTCGCGGCGGTGGCCGGTGGTGCTGCTGGAGCCGGTACTGGAGCCGGTGTCGGCGCTGCCATCGGTGCCGCAATCAGAGGTATCCCAACCGCGGCTCGCGCATAGGGCCGCCGCGTCGGGTGCCACTGCTCCTGCCACGGCGGCACATCCGCGATCATGTCGTACGGCATGCGGATCAGGTCCCACGTCGCAAGAAACGGCGAGAAGACCATCTCCTGATACTGCTCATCCACCGTCGTGCCCGACTGCTCGAGCGCCGACATCACGTTCACCGGCGAGCCGCGCTGTCGCGCGGTCTTGTGCGTGAGAGGGTTTTCTCGCGTGTAGACCGGAAACGCGTACGTGCCATCAATCGGAACTCGCACCACCGTCTGTGGCCAGTTCCTTCGTGACAGCCCCGTGAGCGTGGGCGCGTCCCGGTTCGCAAGCCGCGACCTGGCACTCTCGCCGCGCTCGTCGGTCGTGAACACCGGCAAAGTCACCGGAGAAGCGGCATTGCGAGGCTCAACACCTGGTCCGCCCTGCGCCACGCGGTCGTTGCCCGCGGCCACGCAACCCGGCATCATCCATGCCACCACGCAGAGGCCCGCCAAGCCGCCTGCGAGCGCGAATGCTCGAACTGGATCCTTTGCTGTCTTCACGTGCTGCATCCCTTCAGAATAGCGGGCCTTGGGCGGGCTGGTCTGGAGCTTCGGGCTCTGGCCCCATCACCCTCCGAAGTGC
>JBBQGR010000359.1:0-3216 GCA_038323185.1 Phycisphaerales bacterium
TCGCTTTACGCGCATCGGTCCTTCGCCGCGATGGACAAGGAAGAGCGTGTTCGCGCGGCGTACCAGCACGCCGGGCTGAAGTACATCATGCAAAGCCGCATGACCAACGCGACTCTCCGCAAGCGCTTCGGCCTCCCTGACGATCAGTACACCAAGGCGTCGGCAGTGATCCGCGATGCGCAGGATGCCGGGGTCATCGTCCCGGACGATCCGGACAACAAAGCACCCCGCCACGCCAAGTATGTGCCGTTCTGGGCCGCGCATTCGGCACCGAGCACCGGAGTCCAGCGAGAGCCATCGTGACCCTACCAAATTCCTTTCCATATGTGCTCAATGTCATCAAGATCTCGCGAGGCCGGCGCATCGGCGATCAAAACCCTTCTGGTGCGGTCAGAATCGGGTTTCTGCCACTCATCCCATATGTGCCCAATGTTGCCCAATGTCGCCCAAAAGTGCCCAAAGGTGCCCAAAGTTTACCGTAAACGCCCATAGATGCCAGTCGCATCGGCAATCAAGACGTCCGAATAACTTCGAGAGGCTCACTCCGTCACCCCAGAAGAAAAAAGGCCCCGGGCGTCTGCCCGGGGCCTTTGTGCTTGTTTCACTTCATCGCGAGCGGCGTGCTTACGTGCTGCCAGCGGCCTCGCGAGCCGGGTTGGCCGCGGGTGCTGGCGGAGTTGCGGCGGGGATTGAGTCAAAGAAGAGGTGGTCTTCGGGCGTGCCGTCGGCGGCGTTGCGGCGGGTGACGCGGATGATGCACGGGGGCTCGAAGGTGCCGCCGAGGAGCATCTCGCTGAGCGGATCTTCGATGAGTTGACCGACGGCGCGGCGAAGGGGGCGAGCGCCGAACTCGGGGTTGTAGCCGCGGTCGATGATGAGCTCCTTGGCCAGCGTGTCGAGCTCGATTGAGTAGCCCTGCTGCGCGAGGCGCTTGGAGACCTTCGCGATCTCGTAGTCGACGATGTGGGTGATGTCGTTCTTGGTGAGGGGGCGGAAGATGATGATGTCGTCGAGGCGGTTGATGAACTCGGGGCGGAAGAAGCGCTCGACTTCCTTCATCAGCACGGTGCGGATGTTCTCGAAGTCGCTCGACTCGGTGCGCTTGCTGAAGCCGAAGCCCGCGCCGCCCTTGATGATCTCCGAGCCCAGGTTGCTCGTCATGATCAGCACGGTGTTCTTGAAGTCGACGTTGCGCCCGAAGCTGTCGGTCAGGCGGCCTTCCTCCATGATCTGGAGGAGCATGTTGAAGACGTCGGGGTGGGCCTTCTCGACCTCATCGAGGAGGATCACGCTGTAGGGGCGGCGGCGGATGCGCTCGGTGAGCTGGCCGCCCTCCTCGTAGCCGACGTAGCCGGGGGGCGCGCCCACGAGACGGCTGACGTTGTGCTTCTCCATGTACTCGCTCATGTCGAGGTGGATGAGGGCTTCCTCATCGCCGAACATGAACTCCGCCAGCGCCTTGCTGAGCAGCGTCTTGCCGACGCCCGAGGGGCCGACGAAGATGAACGATCCCATCGGACGCTTGGGGTCCTTGAGGCCCGCGCGGGCGCGGCGGATCGCCTTCGAGATTGCCTTGATGGCGTCGTCCTGGCTGATGACCTTCTTGTGCAGCTCTTCCTCGAGCTTGAGAAGGCGCGCCGCCTCGTCCTTCTCGAGGCGCTTGAGCGGGACGCCGGTCATCTTGCTGACGACCTCCGCGATGATCTCCTCATCGACGATGCCCTCGGCCTCCTGGCTCTTGGCGCGCCACTCGCGCTGGATCTCTTCCTTCTTGCGGCGCTGCTGCTCGGCGCGGTCGCGGAGTTCCGCGGCCTTCTCATAGTCCGCAGCCTTCACGGCCTCGTCCTTCTCGACGCTCAGCCGCTCGATCTGGCCCTCGAGCTCCGCCAGGTTCGGCGGCTTGGTCATGCTCTTGATGCGGACGCGCGCGCCACCTCGTCGATCACGTCGATCGACTTGTCGGGCTGCACGCGCCCGGTGATGTAGCGCCCCGAGAGCTCGACGGCGGCCTTGAGGGCCGCGTCGGTGATCTTGACGCGATGGTGGGTCTCGTACTTTTCGCGAAGGCCCTTCAGGATCTCCACCGACTGCTCCGCGCTCGGCGGATCAACGGTGATGGCCTGGAAGCGGCGGGCAAGCGCGGCGTCCTTCTCGATGTACTTGCGGTACTCATCAAATGTTGTTGCGCCGATGCACTGGATCTCGCCACGCGCCAGCGCGGGCTTGAGCACGTTGGAGGCGTCGATGGCGCCCTCGGCACCGCCCGCACCCACGAGCGTGTGCAGCTCGTCGATGAAGAGGATGACGTTCTTGGCCTTGCGGACCTCGTTCATGACGGCCTTGATGCGCTCCTCGAACTGGCCACGGTACTTGGTGCCCGCGACCATCATCGCGAGATCAAGGACGACAAGGCGCTTGTCGGTGAGGATCTCGGGGACGTCGCCAGCGATGATGCGCTGCGCGAGGCCCTCGACGATTGCGGTCTTGCCTACGCCAGCCTCGCCCAGCAGCACGGGGTTGCTCTTCGTGCGGCGGCAGAGGACCTGCGTCACGCGCTCGATCTCATTCTGGCGGCCGATGACGGGGTCGAGCGTGCTCTCCTTGGCGAGCTCGGTCAGGTCGCGACCGAAGCTGTCGAGCGCGGGGGTGCGGCTCTTGCCGCCCTTGGCCGAGGCGGAGCTCGACGCGCTGGGCGTGGCGCCCGCCGCGGCGGGCGTGCCGGAGATGCTCTCGGCGCCGGGGGCGCCCTCACCCTGCTCGGAGCCTGCGCCCAGGAGGTTGAGAACCTCCTCGCGCACGTCCTCGAGCTTCAGGCCCAGGTTCATGAGGACCTGCGCCGCGACGCCGTCGTGCTCGCGCAGCAGTCCGAGCAGCAGGTGCTCGGTGCCGACGTAGTTGTGGTTGAGGTTGCGTGCTTCTTCGATGGCGTACTCGATGACCTTCTTGGCGCGAGGGGTCTGTGGCAGCTTGCCCATCGTGACCATCTCGGGCCCGGCCTTCACGAGCTTCTCGACCTCAAGGCGGACCTTGCGCAGATCAACGTCGAGATTGCGGAGCACGTTGGCCCCGACGCCCGAGCCTTCCTTAACGAGGCCGAGCAGGATGTGCTCGGTCCCGATGTACTCGTGGTTGAGGCGCTGGGCCTCCTGGTTGGCGAGGGCCATGACCTTGCGAGCCCGATCTGTAAAGCGTTCGAACATGGTCGCGTCCTTTCCC
>JBBQGR010000360.1:0-3205 GCA_038323185.1 Phycisphaerales bacterium
CGCCGCGATCGGCATCGCGCACGTCCCGCACGAACTCTTCCTCCATCCCGACATGGCCCGCTACGTACGCCATGATGGCAACTGGTCCCGCCTCCTCGCCCTCGTGCAGCACCTCGGTGGCGACGTCGTGATCAAAGACAACGCCGGCACCGGCGGGCGAGGCGTCTATCGCTGCACATCCACGATCGCCGTCGAGCACGCCTGTCTTCGCCTCTTTGATCGCTGCCCGGCCCTCGCCGTCAGCCCCTTTGTCGACGCCGCGGAAGAGGTCCGGTTCATCATCTTGGACGGCCGCTGCGAGGCTGCGTACACCAAGCAGCGCCCCAGCGTGACCGGCGACGGAAGACGCACCGTGCTCGAACTCCTCGCCGAGCGTGTCACGCGCGCCGGCATGTCCGGCGACATCGCACGTTTCCTCACCAACATCGAGCCCGATTCCGCCGCGATCCTCACCCGCACACCCAGCACAGGCCAGGAACTTCTCCTCAACTGGCGGCACAACCTCGGCCAGGGCGCAGGCGTCGCGATGCTCGATGTCTCAGCGATCGCCACTGGCCCCTTCGCCGCCGCACAAGCCCTCGCGCTCCGCGCGGCCGCAGGAGTCGGGCTCGTCTTCGGCAGCGTCGACGTCATCATAAACCGCGCGGCGGTCGCGCAGGTCCTGGAGATCAACTCAGGCGTCATGATGGAAGCCCTCGCCGTCACACCCCAAGGCAACCAGACCGCAAAGCGCATCTACGCCCGCGCCTTCGAACTCATGTTCTCCTCCGCTCCTTCCGTTTTCTGAATCCTGGCCCGCTCGTGGAGATCCTTTGATGCCCATCCAATCTCGCCTCACCGCCGCACTCCTCCCCGTCGCGATGCTGGCCCTTCTCGCGGGGCTCGCGCCTGCTCAAGTAACGCCCGTCGCCGTCGTCGGCGCTCACATCATCCCAATCACCGGCCCAGAGATCCCCCGCGGCGTCCTCATTGTTCACAACGGCAAGATCGTTGCCGTGGGCGATGAGAGCGCCGTCACCATCCCCGCCGACGCCACACGCATCGACGCAGTAGGCAAGTTCATCATGCCCGGCCTCGTCGACACCCACATCCACATCGGCGGCGTTGGCGGCGGTGATCGCAGCTCAACCCTCGCGCCCGAGGTGCGAGTCCTTGACTCCATCAACGTCATGGACTCTGGATTCCGGCGCGCCGTCGCCGGCGGACTCACCACCGTCAACATCATGCCCGGCTCCGGCCACCTCATGAGCGGCCAGACCATCTACACAAAGCTCCGCCAGCCCGGCGGCAATCCGCCCAAGCGCATCGAGGACCTCTTCATCAAGGGCGACGACGGCAAGCCCATGTGGGGCCTCAAAATGGCTAACGGAACCAACATGCTCGGCGAGCCCCCCTTCAGCGGCACGCGCGGCAAGTCCGCGGCCCTCGTCCGCGAGAGATTCATCAAGGCTCAGGAGTACAAGGCCAAGATCGCCGCCGCCAACGGCGACCCGGAAAAACTCCCCGCCCGTGACCTCGGCCTCGAGGCCATGGTCGAAGTCCTCGACGGCAAGCGCATCGTCCATCATCACACGCACCGCACCGACGACATCATGACCGTCCTCCGCCTCAAGAAAGAGTTCGGGTTCCGCGTCGTCCTCCACCACGTCAGCGAGGCCTGGAAAATCGCCGACGAGATCGCCGCCGCGAAGGTGCCGGTCTCCGCGATCGTCATTGACTCGCCCGGTGGCAAGCTGGAAGCCGCCGACCTCGCCATCGAGACCGGCGGCGTTCTTGAGAAGGCTGGCGTCAACGTCGCATTCCACACCGATGACTGGATCACCGACTGCCGCCTCTTCCTCCGCTCCGCCGGACTCGCGGTCCGCGCTGGCATGAGCCGCCCGGGTGCGCTCCGGGCCCTCACACTCGCCGGTGCCGAGATGCTTGATCTTCAGTCTCGCGTCGGTTCGCTCGAAGCTGGCAAGGATGCCGACTTCATCATCCTCTCCGCCGATCCGCTCTCGGTATACGCCAAGGTCGAACAGACCTGGGTCGAAGGTGGGAAGGTCTTTGATCGCTCACTGGAGTCCGATCGCCTCTTTTCCACCGGCGGCTTCGGTGCCGGTCGCGACCAGGAGCCCTACATGTGCTGCGTGCAGGGCACGGGCTTTGTCTTCGGCGGCAAGCAGTGGGGGACCGCAGGCCAATAGGCAGCGAAGTATTCCACGCTGGTTCGCAACTTCCACGCACGCATCCCCCCATCCACGTCCGGAGCCATCGCATGATCCGCACTCGCTCGGTTCGCACACTCGCCGCCGCCGCCCTCGCCCTTGCGGCGATTCTTCCCGGCGTCGCGCTCGCGCAGGTCGCCATCAAGGCCAAGACGCTGCACACCATGGCCGGCCCGCCAATCACCGACGGTGTCGTCATCATTCAAGACGGCAAGATCACCGCCGTCGGACCCGCCGCGACAACGCCGATCCCCGATGGCCTCCGCGTCCTTGAAGCAGCCATCGCAACCCCGGGCTTGATCGACGCGCGCTGCACCATCGGCGTCTCGGGCCTGCTCAACCAGAAGCAGGATCAGGACCAGATCGAGCGCAGCGCGCCGATCCAGCCCGAGCTCCGCGCTATCGACGCGTACAACCCCCTCGACCCGCTCGTCGGCTATGTCCGGTCCTTCGGCATCACCACGATCAACACCGGCCACGCGCCCGGCGAACTCATCAGCGGCCAGACCGCCCTTATCAAGCTCCGCGGCACCACCGTCGATGAGGCCGTGATCCTGCCCGTCTCCGGCGTTGCGGCCACGCTTGGACCCAGCGCCCAACGCGATTCCGCTCCCGGAACTCGTGCGAAGATGGTCTCGATGCTCCGCGAGCAACTCATCAAGGCCCGCGACTATCAGAAGTCCCTCGACAAAGCCGCGCAGCCCTCGGCACCAGGTACCGACGCCAAGCCCGCCGAGCCACCCGCACGCGATCTCCGTCTCGAACTGCTCGCGCAGTTGCTCCGGGGCGAGATCCCGCTGCTCATCAGTGCGAACCGCGCGCAGGACATCGCCAGCGTGCTCCGCCTGAAGGAGGAGTTCGGCACGCTCCGGCTTGTCCTCGACTCAGGGTCCGAGGCATACCTCCTCACCGCCGAGTTGAAGGCCGCGGGCGTGCCCGTGATCCTGCACCCAACAATGGTTCGCGCCTTCGGCGAAATGGAGAACATGAGCATC
>JBBQGR010000361.1:0-3166 GCA_038323185.1 Phycisphaerales bacterium
TGTTCCGTTACGACCGACCGCAGGCCGGCCGGTACCGCCAGTTCTGGCAGTGGAACATCGAAGCGATCGGCGATCCAGGGCCGGCGATCGACGCGGAGATCGTCGAGCTCGCCCACCGCTATGCGACGGCCGTGGGCGTCCCGGACCTGGAGATCCACATCAACTCCATCGGGGACGGGCAGTGCAGGCCCGCGTACATGGCAGCGCTAGCGGGGTACCTGAGTGGCAAGGAGGCCGCGCTTCCCGAGCTCGAGCGACGGCGCCTGGCGATCAATCCGCTGCGCCTCCTCGATTCCAGGAGCGAGCGCGTCGCCGAGCTGCTCGCGGATGCGCCGATGATCGATGACTTCCTCTGCGCGGCGTGCCGCGACCACTTTGACTCTGTCCTCGCCCATCTCGGCAGATTGGGGATCGCGACCGCGCGCGACCAGCGGCTGGTGCGCGGCCTCGACTACTACACGCGTACGGCGTTCGAGCTCTACCAGCGGGGTGCGGAAGGTCAGCAGTCCGCCCTCGGCGGCGGCGGCCGCTACGACGGGCTGCTCGAGCTCTTCGGCGCGCGGCCCACGCCGGCGATCGGGTTCGCACTCGGCATCGACCGAATCGCATTGGCCGTCACCGACTCGCCCACAGCCGCCGAGACGCGGAGATGGCACCCAGTTGCGGCGGTCGTTGGCGCCGATCCAGCCGCGACAGACGTCCGACTCAAGCTGGCCACAGAGCTCCGCACCGCCGGCATTCCGGCGACTGCGGATCTGGCGCCACGGCGACTGAGCCGACAGCTCGAGGGCGCCGCGCGCGACGGTGCGCACTTCGCGATCGTGGTCGGCGATGAACTGGAGGATGGCCACGTCCAGCTGCGTGATCTCGAGGCGGGGACGCAGCGCCTCGTCAACGTCGAGGATCTCGTGCGCGAGCTACAACGCGCGCATGCCAGCCATCGCCACGGCTGACTTGCGCGCGCCTTAGAGCGCTAGTGGCGTCCGGGGGTTACTACGTCCCGGCGACGACGTTCAGCTGTACCCAGTCCCCGCCGGTCTGCTGGCACCTGACGAGGAGGTCGTCGCCGACTTCCAGGTCGGCCGGATCCTTGAAGCCCGTGCCGTCGGTGAGGAAGTCGACCGCGAAGTTACCGCCCTCATCGGGCTCCCCAAAGGCCCAGCCTGATCTTTCCCCACCGCGGAACAGCTCGATGAAGACGGTCCCGGTAAAGCGCCCTGTGTCGAAGCAGCGGCCGCTCACGATGTTCGTCTCGGCGCTGGCAGTCCCGTCGACGTCGGGAACTATCAGGTTCGCGTCCGCCGCAATATCGGCCGTCAGCTCGTCGCCTGGGGAGACAGGCACAGAAGCGCCGTCCGGGGCCGCGAATTCGCCCTCGAATCGCCCGCCCGAGTCATCGCCCACGGCATCGTCGTCGGCTTTGACCGCGTGTGTCGCGGGATCGTGAAGTTTGAGATGCGCGGTCTGGCCAGCCTTCGTTGCTCCCGAGAAGGTCGACTCGCCGAGGGTGATGGCCACGAACGGGGTGACCGCGAGTGCGTAGACAATGTCCGCGGCGGCACTGCGCCAGCGGACGTAGAACAGCTCGCCGCCGATGGCGTCAAAAGGGTAGCTCTTGGACCACTTGCCCTCCGCGTTCACCGTGACGCGCTTGTGCCAGAGGCATGGTTCGAAAGAGGGCAAGGGGCCGCCGCCGCACTCAGCGCGCAATGTGCCTCCGGCCGGGGCGGTGCCCTTGAGTTTGTCCGTGACTCGATTTACGTTGATCGTCAAGTTCGGTATGACGAGCTTGTGAGTGACCGATCCGTCAGTCGCCTTGAGCCGGTCGCCGATCGCCAGCACGGTCGATAGGTCGGGGGGGCAGTAGTAGAGATCGCCAGACTCGTTGGCCACCTGTGTCTCGCGAAACTTCAGCGCCCCGTTTGAATCACGCCAGACGAGCTTTACCCGAACGCTCGCCGGACCCGTCGCATAAACGCACGGGCTGCCGATCTGGAGATAGTCGAAGACGATCGGTCTCGGGGCCGCGCCCGCGAAGGCGCCGGGTGCCAGGGCGACGAGCATCATTGCGCTCGCAAGCGCGGCGATGCTGAGTTTGCGTGCGCGCATCCCCGCGCGGTGTGTCTGCTCGGGCATTGAACCTCTCCCTCCGGTCGCGCGGGGCGTCCCGGTCTCAGTGCGGACTGCTCAGCGCAGCCCGGTCTCGGCCATTAGATGCTCGCGGGCACGAGAGGTACAGGGTGCCAACACGCAGGCTCCTACTGGTTCGCCGCTACGTACGTGCGGGGCGGCCAGACTGCGTTGGGGAACGGCTACGATACCCGGCCCATGACCGACCTCGGACCGACCACACTGGCCACTGCATACCGCACCCACACGTGCGGCGAGTTGCGGCCTGTCGACGCCGGCGCTGAGGTCACTCTTGCTGGCTGGGTCAACCGCCGGCGTGACCTCGGGCAACTCATCTTCATCGACCTGCGTGATCGCCACGGCCTGACCCAGGTGGTGATCGACGCCGCCGACGCACCTGAAGCGCAGAAGACTGCCGTTGGCGTCCGCAACGAGTTCGTCCTGCGCGTCACCGGCAAGGTCACTGCGCGCCGGCCAGGGACAGAGAACCCCAAACTGGCGACCGGCGACATCGAGGTACAGGCCACCTCCCTGGAGGTGCTGTCCAGCGCAGAGACTCCGCCCTTCCCGATAAATGACGCCGCCGATGCCGACGAGCCGCTGCGACTCAAGTACCGCTACCTCGACCTTCGCCGTGAGCAGATCAACCGGCGCCTGGTGGTGCGCTCGCAGCTGCTGCGCGCGCTCTCGGAGGTCCACCACCGGCATGGCTTCGTTGAGGTCGAGACGCCGCTGCTGATCAAGTCCACGCCCGAGGGTGCGCGCGACTTCATCGTTCCATCACGCGTCCAGCCGGGCAACATCTACGCACTGCCGCAATCGCCCCAGCAGCTGAAGCAACTGCTGATGGTCGCCGGCTTCGACCGCTACTTCCAGATCGCTCACTGCATGCGCGACGAGGACTCGCGTGCCGACCGCGGGCCGGAGTTCACGCAGCTCGACCTGGAGATGAGCTTCGTATCCCAGGAAGACGTGATGGGCTTCGTGGAGTCGATGGTCAGCGAGGTAACTCGAGCCGTCGTTCCCGACCGATCGC
>JBBQGR010000362.1:0-3157 GCA_038323185.1 Phycisphaerales bacterium
GACGACGGTGCTCGCGCTGGATTGCCCATCGGCGAAAGCGGCGAAGGCTTCTCCAGCGCCGATCTCGGTTTCGCCGCCGATGACACGGAGGCGAACGCGCACGGACTCGGCGGGAAGCGTGGTGCCGGGCTCGGTGCTGCGCAGGAGTGAGACGCGCGCCTCGACCTCGCTGCCCGCGGCGGAGCCGATGAGCAGTGAGCGTGTGGGCTCGAGGCTCTTGATGGCGATGTTGGGGAGCGCGGATTGGTTTGGCGCGCTCGCGATGAGGGTGAGTGCTGCGGCGGTGGTCGCGGCGGCGGGCTCGGCGAGTGTGGGGAGCGACCTTGATGGATCGATGCCGCCGCGGTACTCAGAGAGGACAAGGACGACGCCGCCGCGGCCTTCGCCGAGGCGTGATTGGTCCTGGCGTGCCTGGTCCTCGCGGATCATGGCAATTGCGCCGGACCAGTCGGCGCGTGCATCGGTGGGCGCGATCTGGCGAAGTGTCTCGGTGGCGGCGGAGAGGTCGCCGGTGGGGGGGAGGATGAGAGCGCGTGCGGGTGAGCCGACGGTGATGATGGCGGCGCGATCACCCCGGGCCTGCGAGAGGGTCGCAAGGACTTCGAGGGCGCGAGTGCGCGAGCGATCAAGGCCGGAGCCGCCCGCGCTGCGGGCGCGCGAGGAGAGTGAGTCATCGACGACGAGGTACAGCGTGCGTGGGCCGCTGGAGCCCGAGCCCGCGAGTGCGCCCAGGACCGGCTTGCCGAGCGCGAGCGCGATGAGCGCGACGAGCAGGCAGCGGCTGGCGAGGAGGAGGAGTTGTTCGAGCCGTGTGCGGCGGCGCTGCTGGCGATACGCCTCCATCAGGAACTTCATCGCGCCCCACGCAACGGGACGGCGACGGCGGCGCATAAGGATGTGGATGACGATGGGGATCGCGACGCACGCGATGCCGACGGAGACGAGGATGGGGTTAATGAAAATCACTGAAGTAGGGACTGGGGATTGAGGACTGGGGAAGCAGGAGAGAGGGACTGATGAAAGAGAAGAGAGGGACTGGGGACTTGGGACTGGGCACTGGTGGAAGAAGAGAGTAAATGCGGGCTGGGAGTTGGGAACGAAGAAGGGAGGTACAGGTGAGGTGTCTTTCTTTCGTCTGGGTGGGTGCGTCTGATGTTTCTGCGTCTCTTCCGCTTGACCGCTCTGCCACCCGACCACTTGGGCACTTCTCCAACCAGTGCCCAGTCGCCGATCCCCGGTGCCTTCTAACTCTTTCCCCGCTTGATGATCGCGTTTCTTCTGGCGACGAAGGCAGCGAGAGGTGGGCCGAGCCAGTCATGGGTGCTGAGGCGCTGGAAGTCGCAGCTGAATGCCTTGGCTGCTTTTTCGAGGGCCTCGTTGTGTCGTGTGGCGACTTCGATGTAGGCGGCGCGGATGGCTCTTGGGTCGATTCGTATGGCCTCTTCACCCTCAAGGCCTTCGAAGGGTGCGGAGTCGGTGAAGGGGAAGGTAAGCTCGGCCTGGTCGAGCACCTGGAAGAGGATTACGTCGTGGCCAGCGTGGCGGAGGCGTGCCAGCGCGTCCTTGATGTGCTCGATGTCGCTGAAGAAGTCGGAGACGATCGCGAAGATGCAGCGGTTGGTGATGCGGCCCATGGCCTGATCGACGGCGCGGGGAAGGTCCGTGGACCTGGCGCGGTTGGTGGCTTCGACGGGGTGCGTCGACAGGGCACCGACGATCTGGCGCCAGGTGCCGGTGCTGCTGGAGCGCTTGACCATCGCGCGGACCTCGTCGGCGAAGACGACGACGCCGACGCGGTCGCCCTGCGTCAAGGTGATGTACGCGAGCGCGGCGGCGAGGGCCGTGGAGTGGTCGAACTTGCTCCAGTGGGCCCGGCCGTCGAGGCTGGTCTTGAGTCCGACGCCGCTGGCTTCTTCGAAGGAGCGGCTGCCGTAGCTCATGGAGCCCGATGAGTCGACCATGACGATTAGGTCGAGGTTGGTCTCCTGCTGGTGCTGCTTGAGATGGAGGCGGTCGGTGCGTGCGTAGACCTTCCAATCGAGGTGGCGGAGGTCGTCGCCGCTGACGTACGGGCGGTGCTGGGCGAACTCGACGGAGAGGCCCTTGTATGGAGAGCGGTGCTGCCCGGAGGCGAAGCCCTCGACGATGGCTTTGGCGCGCAGCTCGAAGGTTCCGAGGCGCGCGAGGGTCTGGGGATGGAGATAGAGCGAGGCGTCCTGCTCTGGCGGGCGTTCGCCAGTGCTGGTCGCGAGGTTTTGCTCTTCCTTGGGCACGCGGGTCTCCATCGGCGTGCCTGTTCGATGGCGCACGGCCGTGTGATGCTATCGGCCAGATGCGGCCAGCGTCTGCGACCCAGGCGGGGGAACCATTCGGGGAGGCGGGCTTGCCGACATGGTTCGGCTTGGAAGCGTTGCTGCCGCTACCCTGCCTGCCATGACCGTGAGCACCGACGCCGCTGGCCTCTCCTGCCCCAACATTCGCCGCATGGCAATCCTGACGGGGGGTGGCGATTGCCCCGGCCTCAACGCGGTGATCCGCGCTGTGGCGCTGGATGCGCTGACGTGCAACATCGAGGTGATCGGGATCGAGGATGGGTACCTCGGGCTGATCGAGAATCGGTTCCGGCCGATCCGCGAGGCGGACTTGCATGGCATTCTCGCTCGCGGCGGGACGATCCTCGGCTCGAACAACAAGTCGAATCCTTCGGCGTTTGTGGTGGGGTACAACCCGCCGCCGCCAAGGGGCGATGGAAAGCCGATTCTGGAGGACGTGACGGACAGGTGCCTCCAGCATCTGCGCGAGCAGGGCGTCGAGGCGATGGTGATCATCGGTGGCGATGGGACGCTGACATCAGCGGCGACGTTCCACAAGATGGGCATCCCGGTGGTGGGCGTTCCCAAGACGATGGACAACGACATCGTCGGGACGGAGATCACCTTTGGATTCCAGACCGCGGTAGACATCGCGACGGAGGCGATGGATCGCTGCCGCACGACCGCCGACAGCCACCACCGCGCGATGGTGGTCGAGGTGATGGGGCGCAACGCGGGGTGGATCGCGCTGCACGCGGGCGTGGCGTCGGGATCGGACATCATCCTGCTGCCGGAGATCAACTTCGACATCGACGCGGTGTGCAAGGTGTGCACGCAGAGGAGCC
>JBBQGR010000363.1:0-3157 GCA_038323185.1 Phycisphaerales bacterium
ATCGAGGCCCGCATCGAGGAGGACGTGGCCCAGGTCGTCCAGGCAACGGGCAAGTTTCTCGACAAGATTCCGGGCGCCGAAGCTGGCGGCAAGGCCATCGAGGCCGCCGCGAGCCAGGCCTCAAAGGACGTTGCCCAGATCGAGGCCCGCGCCCTCGCGCCCGACGCCGACATCGAGGCCGCCAAGCAGGAACTCATCGGCGGCACGATGGACGACGGCTCCAAGCTGGCCCTGGTCATCATCGCGCCAGACGCGGTTGCGAAGGATCCCACAAAAGATGAGTACGGTACGTACGAGCTCTACATCAAGTCCAACCTCGACGCGCGCGTGCAGGATCTGGTTCGCGATCAGGTCCGCGAGGCGATCATCACCACGCGCATCCAGTCCGCCGGGCAGGACCCCGAGAAGATCCGCGCCATGACGCGCCTGCCGCGCCCCGACGCCATCGCCGTCACCAAGGGCCGCCAGGAAAAGTCCAGCGAATTCCAGCAGTTCATCGTTCCCGTCGCCTTCATGATCCTTCTCTGGATCGCGGTCATGACCGGCGGCCAATACCTCCTGTACTCAACGATCGAAGAGAAATCCAGCCGCGTGATGGAGGTGCTCCTTTCCGCCGTCTCTCCGATGCAGCTCATGACGGGCAAAGTCGTCGGCCAGCTCGGCGCGGCGTTCCTCGTCCTCGTTCTGTACTCCGGCTCGGGAATTGTCGCGCTCCTCTACCTCGGCTCCCGAGGCCAGATCGAGTGGTCCAACCTCATCTACCTCTTCATCTTCTTCTTCATCGCCTTCTTCACCATCGCCGCGATGATGGCCGCCATCGGCTCGGCGGTTTCCGATGTGCACGAAGCCCAGACGCTCCTCACACCCGTGATGCTCGTCATCATGACGCCCATGCTGCTCATGATGCCCATCATCTTCAATCCCAAGAGCTGGATGGCGACGATCCTCTCCTTTCTGCCGCCGATCAATCCCTTCGTGATGATCCTGCGCATCTCCTCTACCGACCCACCGCCTTTCTGGCAGATCGCCCTCTCAATCGCCATCGGCCTCGTCACGGTCTATATCTCGCTGCGCCTGGCCGCCAAGATCTTCCGCGTGGGCGTGCTCATGTACGGCAAGCCACCAAACCTCGCCACCCTCATCCGCTGGATCCGAATGGCCTAGGTTCTCGGGGGTGGCCCGCCGGTCCCCGGCGGTCCCGACCGCTGCACGCTCTTCATTTTCGCTCTTCACTTTCCAGCTCGTCGCTTTCCATATGAACCCCCACGACCTCTACGAGCGCAGCGTCACGAATCCGCCCGCGCTCCTCGCGTTCGTCCTCGCCGCTTACGCCCAAGGCGCCTCCAGCGCCGCACGCGGCCCCAAAGTTCTTCGCGAAGACTTCAGCGGCAGCGCGGCCCTCGCCAAGCACTTCGCCGCCTCATCTCGCGCTCGCCGCGCCATCGCCGTTGACAACGATCCCGTCCCCCTCGCGCACGCTGCGGGCCCGCGCATGACGCTCGTCCTCGCCGACGTGCTCGAAGCCAAGGACCGCGCCGATATCATCGCCGCCACCAACTTCGCCCTCGGCTACCAGCACACCCGCGCGAGCCTCTTCACCTACCTAAGCCACGCGCGCAGCTCGCTCGCACGCCGCGGCCTCTTCATCGCCGACATCTACGGCGGCCACACCGCCCTCCGCACCGGCTCCTGGACCCGCACCATCCGGCATCCGGATCTCGGAACCTTCCTCTACCGCTGGAACCAGCGCGAGGCCGACCCCACCACCGGCATCGTGCGCAACTCCATCGACTTCGGCATCACGACACGCACGAAGAAGAACCGCCGCACCAAAGCCCCAACCGAGTGGATCAAGAACGCGTTCAATTACCACTGGCGCCTCTGGTCCATGCCCGAACTGCGTGATGCCATGCACGAGGCCGGTTTCGGCACCATCGACTTCTACGACTCCCTCGGCGACGCCATCGACCACCATGGCAACGCCTACATCCGCCCCCTCCACCCAGAGCCAACGTCCCGCGGCATCGGAATCCAGATGGATCGCGACTGGGTCGTCTACGCCGTCGGCCGGGTCTGAGTAGCGATCCGGGTAACCCGTCAATTCTCGGTCCTTCGCTTCGGCCGCCGAAGCTCGGTGGCGTTTCGCTTGTGCGCACCCTGCGTGAAACAAACCGAACGCTGAGTTCACTCGCCCTCATCGCCGCGATCTATCTCCTGCTGTGCATCCCGATGTAACCAGGCGCTCCGCGTGGCGTCCAACCCACGATAAACACGTCCGCAACGCCATCTTCAGCGAACCCGCTCGCGTTCCTCGCCGCCCCTGCACCGCGTGGCGGCGCACCGATCGCCTCATTGATCGCGCAGGTCCCCGCCGCGGTCATCATGGGCCAGACCCTCTTCTTCAAGTTCTCCGGTGCGCCCGAGCCCATCTACATCGTCACAACGCTGGGCGTCGAGCCCTGGGGCCGCTACGCCAGGGCCCCCTTCGAGCTCATCGCCGTGGTGCTGCTCCTCATCCCGCGACTCGCGAGCCTGGGCGCGCTCCTCACCATCGGCCTCATGGTGGGTGCCATCGGCATCCACCTTACAAAGCTCGGGATCGTGGTCAAAGACGACGGCGGCCTTCTCTTTGGCATGGGCATCGTTGCGATCCTCGCCAGAGTGGCCGTGCTTGTGCTGCGCCGAGGCCAACTCGCCCAGCTCGCCTTCCGCGCCTTGGGCAGGGGCCGCCCCTCGGACGCGATAACGCGCTAACGCGATGAACGCCACCGCACGCACGCTCCCGGCTCGCCCGTGTACCATACTTCCGAACCAGGCAATACAAAGAAAAGCTTCATGCCCGCCACGCCATCCGCTACCGAGCCTTGCACGCCCCAGGCGGACTGCCGCGACCTCACGCTCGCAATCGGCGCCGCACTTGACCAGCTCGCCCGCGTCGTTGCGTCACTGGACGCCGCGCAGTTCTGCTCAAAGTCCTGCGACCCTGCCTTCGGCGCCAGCATCGGTCGCCATGTCCGACACGTTCTGGACCACATCAGCGCCGTCGAGATCGCCGCGATGTCCGCCCGCACCGCCGACTATGAGGCTCGCGCCCGCGACTCACGCATCGAGCACGAGCCCGGTATCGCCCTCGCCGAGATTGCGCGGCTGCGCGATC
>JBBQGR010000364.1:0-3136 GCA_038323185.1 Phycisphaerales bacterium
CATCCAGCGGCGCGTCACATCGAAGACGTGCTTCTTGACGCCGGCGTTGAGGTCGCCTTTCTCGACGGTCTTGTCCCAGTCGCGCCCTTCGCCCAGAACCTGGCGGAACTCGGGCAGATAGCCGTTCTTTCGCTCCCAGCCGGACCAGCTTTCGAGCTTGCCTGCTTCGTCGAACTCGGCGATGAACCAGGGCGCGTAGGGGGAGGACTTGCCGCGCTTCCTGAGATCGGCGAAAGCCCAGTGCTCGAAGCCGACGTGGTTCCAGACGCCGTCGAGGACGACTCGGAGGTTGCTGGTCTTTGCGGCGGGGAGGAATGAGTCGACGAAGTAGCGATCGGCCTGCGTCCAGGTCCAGGTTGCGGGGTCCTCGGTCTCGCCCTGCGGCGGGCGGTAGTAGCCGGAGTCGATGGGCTGGCTTGGTGTTGTTGTGTTTGCGAGTGCTTCGTCGATGTGGCGGAAATCGCTGGCGTCGTACTTGTGGAGGCTGCGCGCCTGGAAGATGGGGTTGAGGTAGAGGGCAGTGATGCCGAGGTCGGCGAGTTCGAACATCTTCTGCTGGACGCCCTGGAGATCGCCGCCGTAGCGGCGGTCGAAGATAACTTTGTGCAGGTCGCCGCCGCCGCGTTGGCGCGTGTCGGGGTTGAGTGCGCGGCGTTTTTCCCAGGCTTCGAGCTCGCCGGGGAGGACCTTGTACCAGTCGGTGGTCCAGGGGGCCATGAAGACGCCGCTGCCGTTGGGATCGTTGGCGGCGACGGCGTTGCGAAAGCGCTCGGGGAAGATCTGATACCAGACGGCGCCCTTGGCCCAGTCGGGCGTTTCGAACTTGGGCGTGATGGTGCGGGGGCGGGGGGGGGTCTGGGTGTTGCCAGCGGCGAAGCGGTAGGCGCCACGAGCGATGGGCCAGAGCTTGAGGCGCGTGGACCAGGTGTGGTTGGCGGCGCTGGGAGCGGAGTGGCGCGTCATGGGCACGCGGCGCTGCTCGCCGCTATCGCTGGTGATGATGACATCGACGGAGGTAACATTTGGCGCGGCGGAGACGCCGAGGTCGATGAGGCCGAGCCCAGCGGAGATGGGAGTGAAGTGCGTGGGAAGCGATGGATCGTGCGAGATGGCGGCGGCGGGCGCGGTGGTCGCTGGGGTGCCAATGGTCGGAGGTCGAACGTCCTGGGCCATGGCGGGGATTCCCGTCGAGAGCGTGATGCACGCGGCGGCGAAGCGGAGAGATTTGGAGGTGGTGATGAGCGGCATGAGTAGAGGATAGAGAAGTGGCATGGTCTTGGGATGCGCGAGGTTGAGCTTGGAAGCGAAGACCATGACCATCTGCCAGGGGTTGAACGGCCGCGGCACTGGAATCACGCGGGGCGAGGGGGATGAAGCGGGATGGCCAAAACTCATCAAACTCGGTGGATTGGAGGGCCGATAAACGTGGATTGGGTGTCCGACCCCGGAGCAGGTTGCTAGTATTTCGTCTCGTGGTTCGGTCCAGGCCGATCACGAAAAGGCAACGCTCGTGTCGCTTCGTGCGGCAGGGCAAGGGAGGAAGTCGTGTCCGACCCGCTCGATCTTCGTGCCATGCAGCGCAGCGCCGGGAACTATCCCCTCCAGGCGTTCGAGTTTGTTCGTGGTGGTCTTGAGCACACGGTCAAGATGATCCACGGTGATTCGGAGCGCGAGAGCGACGAGAACCGCCATGTCTCGGGGCAGCAGTTGTGCCTTGGGATTAAGGACTTTGCGATCCATCAGTATGGGCTGCTCGCCAAGACGGTGCTGAAGAGCTGGAGCATCCACGAGACGGCGGACTTTGGCCGCATTGTCTTCGCGATGATCGATGCCGGGCTCATGCGCAAGACCGATGAGGACTCGCTGGCGGACTTTGTCAACGTCTTTGACTTTGATGAGGCGTTTGGTGATCTCTCGATGAGCCGGTAAGAGCGCGGTGACAGCGCCGAATGTGGGGCCGAGAGCGGGGCGGAGAGCGGGATGGAAGGCAACGCGGAGCCGGACGCTGGGGCCGACGTACCTGGTCGAATGAGTCCGCACTCGCTGCGCAATCGCGCTGGGCGGGTTGCGTGGGGCGTGGTGTACAGGCTGATCTTCAGGAACACGCCGAGGCCGCTGCACGAGATGCGCAATTGGATTTTGCGACTGTTTGGAGCAACGCTTCATCCGAGCGCACGCGTGTATCCCACCGCTAAGGTGTGGGCTCCCTGGAATCTTGAGATGGATGAGCACGCGACGCTCGCGGATGACGTGGACTGCTACTGCGTGGACAGGATCCGGATCGGGGCGCGGACGACGGTCAGCCAGTACAGCTATCTATGCGGCGCGACGCACGACCATGAGGATCCTGAGTTCCCGCTGGTGCCGCGGGCGATCACGATTGGGAGTGATTGCTGGATCGCGGCGGATTGCTACATCGCGCCGGGCGTCACCATTCCCGATGGGGTTGTGGTTGGTGCCCGATCGGGTGTTTTTAAGGATCCGCCAGCTTGGACGGTGGTTGCGGGCACGCCCGCGGCGGTGCGTGGGCCTCGGACTCTGAAGCGCAGGCTCGCGTGAGGGAGGACGCAAGGGCGCTGGCGAACAGGGTCCGGGCCGGGTTTCGTAAGCAGCGGGACGGATCGGTACGATAGTGGATCGGGATCTGTCGGCGCGGCGCTCTCGAAGGGGGTGTGGTGTCTGCCAGATTTCAAGGGCGCGCGGAACGACTCGTGCGCAAGCCGCGGCGCAGCAAGGCCTCCGAACTCACCATGACTCAGACCAGCGCCTCATCGAGCACCGAGCCGGACCAGCCCATCGCCCCAGAGGCCGAGGGGATCGAGATTCCTGCGCGAGGGGACGCGAGTGCGGCGGTCGGCGCTGCGAGTGGCTCTGCTGCGGTTGGCTCTGCTGCTGGCTCTGCTGCTGACTCTGCTCATTATCGCGCTGGCGCGGCGGCGTGGCCGACGGCGCGTGCGTCGGTGCTCATCCTGACGCTCAATGAAGAGGTGAACATCGCGGACTGTCTGCGGAGTTGCGCGTGGTGCGAGGATGTGGCGGTCTTGGACAGCGGCTCGACGGATCGCACGCGTGAGATTGCGCGCGCGATGGGCGTGCTGGTGTATGTCAACCCGTTCGAGTCGTTCGGCAAGCAGCG
>JBBQGR010000365.1:0-3120 GCA_038323185.1 Phycisphaerales bacterium
AGGGCTCCTCGGCCGTTCTTCTCTGGGGTCAGTCCACCGACAACGTGGGTGGCAGCGGCGTCTGGGGCTATCAGTTCGAGCTCCTTGGCCCCGGCGGCAGCAATTCCTCCAGCGGCTACACCACAAGCCTCTCCACGACCGTCGCGCTCTCATTCGGCACGGGCACCTACTCCTGGCGCATCCGCAGCGTTGACCTCGCGGGCACGCACAGTGCTTGGTCCACGAGCCGCACCATGATCGTGACGTAAGTTCACGACCTTCAAGAATGTTCCGCAGGCGGGCTGGCGCGCAATCGCCAGCCCGGTTTCTTTCTTCCCCATCGCGTGCGTTGGGCTCGATACGCTTGCGTATGAACCGATTTCATTCCAAGTCTTTGATCATCCCCCTCTCGGCGATCTCTGTCGCGCTTCTGTCCTGTTTCGCTGGGTGCGCTGGCAACCATCCCGCAGATCAGTGGCGCAAGGACCGCACCGCCGCCCCGGGCATCGTGGAAGTCTCAGACTCTGGCTTTCTTGGCGACTACTCAAAGCTCGTCCCAAGCCCAAGCCACCCCGACACGCGGTACGAGCAGACTGCGGCCTTCGCGAAGTTCAGCTCCTTCCACATCGAGCCCTTCATCGTCATGGCCGACACCACCGCCCGCGGCATCGAGCTTTCAGAAGCCGACAAGGAAGAACTCGCCGCCGACCTCGCCGATGAACTGCGCTCCGCGATCTCCGCCAAGTATCGCGTCGTTGATGGATCCGGCGAGGGCGTCGCATCCATCCGCGGTGCAATCACCGCCGTCGCGCTCGGAGGCCGCTCGCCCGATGGTGAACCCTGGCTCGGCGGCTCATCTGTCGAGGTCGAGATCGTCGATTCGATGACCAACAAGCGCGTCGCCGCTGCGGTAGAGAGCGACTCCATCGATCCTCTCGACGAAGGAAAGAGGGGCGAAACAGGAAGCGACTTCCACGACGCACGGATGGTCTTCCGCCACTGGTCCCACCGATACGTCCGCTGGGTCGACGCGGCCAAGTCCGGCGAGATGCCCACGACACGCTGAGCTGCGCGCGTGAACGCGCCTGATCAGCGCGCGGTCTTCTTCTTCGCAACGGGCTCCTTACTCGTGGACTTTTTCTGCGTGGGCTTCTTGGGTGCGGCCTTCGCTGCGAGAGCCTTCGCACGCCCTGACTTCTTCGCCGCAGGCTTGCGCTTGCTGGGTGCGGGAGCCGCGCCGCCCACGAGCTCGCGGACCGCCGAGAGGACTTCTTCCGCGTGGCCAGCGACCTTCACCTTGTCCCAGCGCCGCGCGACCTTACCGTCGGCGGCGATCAGATACGTCGTGCGGACGACGCCCATGTACTTCTTGCCGTACATGGACTTCTCCTGCCACACGCCGAACGCGGTGCAGACCTGCGGCACGCCGCCGTCGGGCGCGACATCCGCAAGGAGCGGGAAGTCGAGCGAGTACTTCAGGGCGAACTTCGCGTGTGACTTCACACTGTCGGGACTGACACCCAGGACCGCAGCGCCAGCAAACTTCGGGAGCATCTCGCCGAATGCGCACGCTTCTTCCGTGCACGCCGAAGTGTCGTCCTTGGGATAGAAGTAGAGGACGAGCGGCGCGCCAGAGAACTCGGCCAGCGTTCGCATCGTGCCGGACTGATCGGGGAGCGTGAAGGCGGGCGCTGGAGTGCCCAGATTGACAAGAATGACAAGGTCGTTGGGGCTAGTTTGCATGCTGAATCTCCTGGCCCGGAACTTCGAGTCTTCCGTCGCCAGAGATTCACTCGCAGAGCGGCACGATCACTCCGAAAATTCAGAAGGCGTCGCGGCCACATCGGGCTCGGGCACGACGACCGGGGACGCGGGCGGAGCGAGGCGCGTTGAGGTTCGGAAGAAGATCCCTTCCTCGCGTACGCGGCCGAAGACCTCGGGATGAAGGAACTTCCCGCGCCAGGCCAGAGGCTTGTCGCTCTCAACCACGGTGCCGCGAGCGCGAACGTACGCGTCGTTGCGGCGGGCCGTCACGGTCCATGAGATGCGCAGGCCCGCGGTGCCGCCATCGACGCGAAAGCGATTGTCGCTCACAGTTTGCGCGATGTGGAGCATCGGCATGGCGCCACCGACGGGCGTGAGCTGGTACGTCTCATCGACGTTGATCTCGCCGAAGTACGTGGGCAGGTCGATCCATGCGCCGCCATCGGGATCGAGCGTTGCGGTGCCGCGGTAGACGTTCATGGGCTCTGGCCCCTCAGCGCAGTAGTGCGTCAGGAAGCGGTTGGCCGGATCGAGTGGGTGGTCAATGCGGAACGACTTGGTGCCGGTGGTAAGGCTGTTTCCCAGCGAGACCACGCCAAACCCGGCGCCGCTCTCCGCAGAACCAAAGACGCCGAAATTCTGGCCCGATGCGCCGGTGGCGGTGCCATAGACGCCGGTAGCGCCATCGCTGGTGGAGGCCGTCACGCCCCATACGCCGCTGGTATTGCCGCTGGCGGCGCCCGCCGCGCCGTAGACACCCGTGGCTTCGTCGGTGGTCGAGTCCACGCGGCCGAGAACGCCGGTCGTCACACCCGTGCTGGCGCTCGCCTGCCCAACGGTGCCGGTGCCTCCTGTGCTTGGCGTGAAGCCCCAGACGCCCCACGCGTCGCCGGTGGTCGCGCCTGCAAGGCCGAGCACCGCGCGTCCCGTCGGACTGTCGGTCTGACCTTGCACGCCGACGGCGTTGCCGGTCGTGGCACCGAGCCCAACAAGGCCAACGCCCGCCGCGCTGTTGGCGCGTCCAAAGAGCCCAAAGCCTGGCCCGCTTGTTGAGGTCGAGTACGCGTACGCCGCACGTGGACCTGTGGTCTGCACATGCAGCGGATACTGCGGCGATGTCAGACCCAGCCCGACACTACCAGTGGTGAAGACAGCGTTGCCGGAGTTGAGCGTGAAAGGCGACGCGCCGGCGGGGCCAGCTGCGCCCGGCGCGCCCGCCGGGCCCATCGCGCCGTTCGAACCTTGTGAACCCGCGGAGCCCTGCGGGCCAGGATTTCCAAGGAAGCCCTGCGGGCCTTGTGGTCCTTGCTGGCCTTGTGCTCCTTGGGATCCACTTGGTCCGGCGGCGCCGTTGCTGCCCGCCTGACCGGGCGGGCC
>JBBQGR010000366.1:0-3116 GCA_038323185.1 Phycisphaerales bacterium
TCGTACCAAGCCGCGACGTGCTCCCATGAGGAGGCGGAGGTCTGCGAGGCAGCCTGCGACGAAGCTGCGGTCTTGCTCGCCAGTTCCGCCGCCGCACGGACCGGCTTCTCTCGCACGGATGCCTTCAACACGGGCGCCGGGAGCGAGACCACAGCGTGCGTCGATGCGTCGTCGGCGCTGCGCTCGGGCTGTGATCTTGACTCCTTCGCGGCCTTGGCGTCGCGCTGGTGCGAGGCGGCGGACTCTTCCTCGCCCGCGAGGCCGAAGAAGCCGCCGGGCGTGGTGCTCCGGAATCGCAGCGATTTGCCCGTGTTCGCGTGCGTGAATCCAAGCTCGAAGGCGTGGAGGCAGAGGCGGCCGATCGGGTCGGTCTTCCCGCCGTAGCGCCGGTCGCCGACGATCGGGAAGCCCATTTCAGCGAGATGAACGCGGATCTGGTGCTTACGCCCGGTCTCGAGCCGGACCTGCAGCAGCGTGCGCCCGTGGCCAGCCTGCTGCACCTTCCAGTGCGTGACGGCGAGCTTTGCCGCGCCGCCGAGTTCTTCTTCCTCGCCCGCAACGCCGCGGCGTGGACCACGCTGTGCCGCGGAGGGCTTCGCGACGCTCTTCACAAGGCCCCGGTCATCCTCGAACAGGAACGACTGGATGGTCCCCATCGGCGGCTGCTTGATCTTCGCCGGCTTGGCCTGCTCGCCCGCAGGCGTGGGCGCTTCTTCCTGAACCTCGGCCATCTGGCCTTCCACGACGGCCGAGTACAGGCGATGCACACGCTTGGCGCGGAACTCTTCCTTGAGCCAGTGGAACGCACGCTCGGTCTTCGCGAAGACGAGAAGGCCCGAGGCTTCCTTATCAAGGCGATGGATGACCCAGACGCGCGTGCCGCGGCGTTTCATCTGGTCGCGCACGTGGCGCTTCACCTCGGTGAAGACGCAATCGACTTCCTGATCCGGCGGGCTGACGGTCGGAAAGCCGTGCGGCTTGTCCACGACCATCACCTCGGAATCCTCATGGACGATGCGGATCCCACCCGGCAGAAAGCGCTCGCGCCCCGCCATCTCTGTGAGGGCAACGTCCGAACGGGCATCGGCGCGGGAGGCCGCTGTCGTTGGATTGCGACGCAGCGACGATCGCGGGGCTGCGAGATCGGCCTTTGCGGTGCCGGGCGACGAGGCAGCTCGTGGCTCGCGTGACTCGCGACTGACGCGAGTTTCGCGGGTCTCGTGGGCTGCGCGGGGTGCTCTTGGTGATGCGCCCCGAGCGGGTCCGGAGGATGTTGGGCGCTTGCGGGGTTTCCCGCCGTCGTTGCGAGGGTTCATGTGACATCATGGTACGTCCGCGCCGAGCTGGCACACGGCAGGTGAATCGGTCAGGGTGTTCGGGTCGCGCGGGCATCCCGCCAGGTCCGAGTTGCGGCGTCGATGAGCCATGACGCAAAGTCGGACTTGCACATCGCCCCCGGCGAAATCGATGCGCCGTCCGCCCAGAGGAGCGTGGCGTTGATGTCGGCGTTCTCCATCGTTTCGAGCGGGTTGGCGACGATCACGTCTACGCCCTTGCGGATCAGCTTTGCCCTTGCGGATTCGATCAGTCGGTCTGCGGGCTCGAGCGCAAAGCCCACCAGCAGCTGCGTCGCGACGCGCGAAGCGGCGATCCCCGCGAGCAGATCCGGCGTGGGCTCAAGCTGGAGCGTGAGGCCCGCGGCGGTTCGATGGATCTTGGTGAGGGCTGTGCCGGGCGTTGCTGCGGCGGGGCGAAAATCAGCGACTGCTGCGGCCATGATGATGATGTCTGACGCGTGCGCGTGAGTCCTCAGCAGCAACTGAAGGTCCGCGCAGGAAGTGAATCGCTCGACACGCGCGGCGGGCTCGGAAGGCTCCGAGCAACACGGTCCCAGAAGGAGCGTTGTGACCAAGCCGCGGCGAGCGCACTCATCGGCGAGCGCACAGCCAAGCCTTCCCGACGATCGGTTGCCGATGAACCGGATCGCATCGATGGCTTCGTGCGTAGGGCCAGCGGTGATGAGCACGCGAGGCCGCGGGCTCGATGGATTCGCGCGTTGAGACGGGGTGGACATTCGCAGTGTCTCGGAAGGTGCGATGAGAGGGGCGCAATTGAGGGTGCCGGGCGGACCTTGGGCTGGTAGAGGTGCGTGATTGGGCGAGTCATTGGGCGAGTCATTGGGCGAGTCATTGGGCGAGGAACTGGACGCGCAAGTGGACGGATGGTCGGGCGGTGGTGCGGGCGAGCGGCGGACTGAGAAAGGTGGGATGCCGGGACGAGGTTCAGGATTCGCCGCCGCGGATCGGATCGTCGCGCACGTTGCCCGATGCCAAAGGTACCATACCCTGTGTCGGCGGAGCCGCCGGGATCAGAGATTGGCGGCGTCGGTGATCGTTGTGAAGTTGTGAGGACTTGGCGTCGAGCCCTCATCGCGTCAAGTCGTGTTCCGTTTGATCCTTTACCAGAGTGAAGACCAGCATGGCACGTTCCCGCAAGAGACTCGGTGAAATTCTGGTTGGTTGGGGCGCGGTCACGCAGGAGCAGGCCGACAAGGCCGCGACGATCGCCAAGTCCGCCGGCAAGCGCATGGGCGAGGTGCTGGTGGAGCTGGGTCACACGAAGGAAGAGCAGATTGCCAAGGCGCTGGCGAACCAGTTCGGCATGGAGTACGTGGACCTCTCGGCCAACGGCATCGCCGAGAAGGTCGACCTCAAGCTCATCCCCGACGACCTGATCAAGAAGCACCAGATCCTGCCCATCAGCAAGACGGGCAATCGGCTGACGATCATCATCCACAACCCGATGGACCTTGAGCTGTACGACATGCTCCGGTTCCGGCTGTCGGTGGAGCTGGATCAGAAGCTGGCTTCGCGCGGGCAGATCAAGAAGTTCCTCGAGTCTTCCGCCTCGGGAACGGCGCGGAAGTTCGGCGCGGGCGAGTCGCTGGTGACCGAGTCGATCGACAAGTCGGTGGACAAGTCGGTGGACAAGAGCGTCGACAAGTCGATGGACAAGTCCATCGACATCGACGAGACGGACGCGCCGATCGTCAAGCTCTGCAACCGCCTCATCGCCGAGGCCGTGCGGATGCGTTCGAGCGATATCCACATCGAGCC
>JBBQGR010000367.1:0-3109 GCA_038323185.1 Phycisphaerales bacterium
GACCGCCTCAACAAGACCCTCGAAGAAGTGCAGCTCATGGTCGAGAAGTTCAAGACCGAGGGCGTGCCGCTGAAGCTGTGAAGAGACACGCAAGAAAGCACCGCAAGGCGGGCCCGCGGGCGTTGATGAGTGCTACCCGGCGCAGAAAACACCCGCCACAGGGTGGCGGGTCTTGAGAGCTGCAACATTGGTCCGCGCTGCTTACTTCCTCCACCAGGTGCCGCTGCCAAACACCGCCGCCTCGCCAAGGTCCTCCGCGATGCGGATGAGCTGGTTGTACTTTGCATTTCTGTCACTGCGGCACGGCGCACCCGTCTTGATCTGGCCGCAGTTGGTCGCGACCGCGATGTCCGCGATGCTCGAATCTTCGGTCTCGCCCGAACGGTGGCTGAGGATCGCCGAGTAGCGGTTGCGCACGGCGTGGTTCACCGCGTCGAATGTCTCTGAGAGCGTGCCGATCTGGTTGACCTTGACGAGGATCGAGTTCGCGCAGCCCTGCGCGATCCCCTTCTCCAGGAACTTCTTGTTGGTGACGAAGAGGTCATCGCCCACGAGCTGCACTCGCGCGCCGAGCGTGTCGGTCAGCTTCTTCCAGCCCGCCCAGTCGTTCTCGGCGAGGCCGTCTTCCAGCGAGCGGATCGGGTACTTCGCGCACCAGTCGCTCCACATCTGCACCATGCCATCGCTCGAGACGATCTCCTTCGTGCTCTTGAACATCTTGTAGCCCGTCTTACCCTCGTGCGCGGCCTCGTTCCAGAGCTCGCTCATCGCGGGATCAAGGGCGACAAAGATCTGCTCGCCCCACGAGTAGCCCGCCTTGGTCGTCGCCTCTTCGAGGAGCTTGAGCGCCTCCTCGTTGCTCTTGAGGTTGGGGGCAAAGCCGCCCTCGTCGCCCACCGCCGTCGAGAGGTGGCGTGCGTGCAGCACCTTCTTCAGGCTGTGGTAGATCTCAACACCCGCGCGAAGCGCGTCGCCGAAGTTGCTGAAGCCCCACGGCTGAACCATGAACTCCTGGAAGTCCACGGTGTTGTCGGCGTGCTTGCCGCCGTTAAGGACGTTGAACATCGGCACGGGCAGCGTCTTGGCGCCGCTGCCACCGAGGTAGCGATACAGCGGCAACCCCGACGCCTCCGCCGCGGCCTTCGCCACCGCCATCGAGACACCGAGGATGCCGTTGGCACCAAGGTGGCTCTTGTTCTCGGTGCCGTCGAGGCGCCGGAGCGTGTCGTCGATGTTCTCCTGCTCGCGGCTGTCAAAGCCGAGCAGCTCTGGCGCGATCCGCTCATTCACATTCAGCACGGCTTGGCCCACGCCCTTGCCGCCATACGCCTTCGAATCGCTGTCCCGAAGCTCCGCCGCCTCGTTCTCGCCCGTGGAAGCGCCGCTCGGAACCGCAGCGCGGCCAACAACACCCGACGACAGCGTGACATCCACCTCAACAGTCGGATTGCCACGAGAATCAAGAACCTGCCGAGCATGGATCGCAGAGATATCAAAAGACATGGGCAAGACTCCTCCCGGCATCACCGGGGCTGGGTTTCAATAAAACGAGTCCGCCGCCGAACGGTCAGCATCGGTGTGAACGGTGAACCTTCGCCCGAGGGTACACGCGCCAAAGCTGTTGCGGCGGATCACAACAGTGCCGGCGGACGTAAAGCCCGTCTCCCTGATGCAGAAGCGTTCCCAGCTCTTGCCGCAGAGCGGCCGCGGTCAATGGCCGGGCGTCGCGGCGAAGTAGCACGCCCGCGTACGCGTCATTGATGGTCCGTACACATGCCATGTGAAAACCCTGCCCAGCCTTCGGAGTCCGCGATCACATCCAGATCTTGCGAACACCTCAAGCTCCTCACCTTCCGCCCTCTCCACATCCGGCATAACATTCGGAATGCCGACGTCGGCCGCAGGCTTCATCTCTCGTATCGATCAGCTCAAAGGCGACCTCGTCGCCCAAGGTCGGCGCGTTCAGCAGTTGACCGAGGCCGCGTTTGAAGCGATGTTCGAGTGCAGCCACGAGAAGGCCCGCGCCGTCATCAACCAGGACGACGCGATCGACTCTGTCGATGTGCTGATCGAGAAGCAGGCGGTCCTTCTTCTCTCCGACGCGACGCGCCAGGGTGCCGAGCTTGAGCCGCAGCAACTTCGCGCGGTCCTCACCATCGTGAAGGTCAACAACGAGCTCGAGCGCTCGGCCGATGTCGCCGTCGAGATCGCCCAGCGCGTCGAGACCTCGCCCGCTCGGCCCTATCCCGATACCTTCCGCGTCATGGCCAACAGCGTGATCGGAATCCTGCGCGACGCCAACACGAGCATGGCGAGAGGCGATCCGGCCCTCGCGAACATTGTGCTCCAGAGCCAGCACGCCGTCTCGGCCTTCAAGGACGCGGTGATGCGCGACGCCGAAGCGCAGCTCGCCAGCGGCACGATCTCGCCCGACTTCGCCTTCCTCCTCCACGAGGTCGCGAGCGACTGCGAGATCATCGCAGACCACTGCACCAACATCGCCGAGCAAGTCATTTATCTGACGACCGGCGCGATCGTGCGGCACGGCCAGACGAGCTGGGTCGAGGTCGGCAAGAGCCGCTCGGCTTGAGCCCGCACGGCACACCGCGATCTGACGTGACGCGCTGACGCGCAGTAACTTCTACGCGCACTCACCGTTCACGCCGCAAAATCTCGCGGCACCAGCGCTCCATTTGCTTTGAATGTGTGAGTTCGCTCAGCGACGCCGGCGAAGACCCGCGACCAGGCAACCAGCCACAGCCAGCGCCGCCCCGCTGGGCAGAGGCACCACCTGCAGCGTCTGGAAGCTGCTTTCGAAAAGATCGATACCAAACGCGACGCCACCAAGCGATGTTCCGCCGGTGGAGAGCAGCCCTGTCAGCGTCCAATCGCGCTGCGACAGATCAGTGTCGCTCACGATGTCCTGGAAGAAGCTGCCTCGCGCGGCGGAGCCATCAATCGACGAACGCCCAAGCGCCGAACCATCAACACTGCCGCCGACGAACAAGCCGGTCGTCGAGAGGTCCGACACGAACGACAGTCCACCAAAGCTCAGCGAGTCGCCCGCAATGAGCGACGATGCACGCAGACGCAGGAAGTTGAAAGATCC
>JBBQGR010000368.1:0-3104 GCA_038323185.1 Phycisphaerales bacterium
GACCGACGGCCAGGGTTTGCTGGAGCGGAAGCTGCCGATGGATGCCACCGTGGGCAGACTGCGGGTTGAGTCCGACTCGCTGGCTGGAACGCTGGATGTGCCGCTGGGGATCGGCGAGCTCGACCCCGTCGACGAAGTGACCGGCCAGATCGGTCGACTCAACAACCTCGGCTACGACGCCGGCGCCGTTGAACCGCCCGAAGCCGCGCTGGCGAAGGCGCAACTCGCCTCCGCGATCGAGGAGTTTCAGTGCGATCAAGGTCTGGACGTCGACGGCGATTGCGGGCCCAAAACGCAGAAGAAACTGAAGGAAATCCATGGCTGCTGAAGACGCAAACGCTGCCCAAGGCGAGGCTTCGCCAGCACCCGTCTTTGGGTTGTTACGCTCGGTCCGCGGCCGCGCAGTCGCGGGCGATCACCCGCCCAAGGAAACCTCGCTGCGCGTGCTCGTTGGGCCCGCCACCGAAACCCAGCACAACACCATCCGCCCCGGGCTCTTCCCCATCGCCTGCTGGCGAGCCGAGGACATGAACTTCGAGTTCGGGTCGTCATTTCCGATGCCCGACCTCGCGCCAGGCATGGCCGCCTTCAAAGAGATCTTCGACGCGCACACCCTCACCGATGAACAAGCCCCGCCCGGCAGCACCCCCCTCTCCCGCACGCCCCCGGTTTCACTCTTCGGGCACGCAGACCCCGTCGGCAACGAGGAGTACAACAAGACCCTCAGCGGCCACCGATCCCAGGCGATCCATGCCTTGCTCGTGCGCGATCTCGATGCGTGGGACACGCTCCACACCGACGCAGAGTGGGGCAACCGCTCGTGCCAGCTCATGCTCGAAGCGCTGGGCTTTCCCTGCCCCCGCAACGACGGCACCATCGACGAGCCCACCAAGCAAACGACCAAACGCTTTCAGCTACGACACGGCCTCAGCGACAGCGGCAGCTTCGACAAGCCCACGCGCCGGCGCATGCACGAGCTCTACATGGAGTATCTCTGCGCCGACGCCAGCGCCAAGCCCTACAAGCTCGACCCCAAACAGTTTCTCGGTCAGGGTGACGCCGGAGGCAAGGCGGCCTATCAAGGCTGCGGCGAGTTCAACCCGGTGATGCTCTTTTCCTCGCGCGAGAAAGAGGTCTACAACCAGGCCAAGAACCTCAGCGAGCGCAACAACGAGAACGCGCCCAACCGCCGCGTCGTGGCGCTCCTGTTTCGCCCCGGCTCAAAGATCGATGCCGCCTCCTGGCCATGCCCTCAGGCGAGCGAGAAGACGCAGGGCTGCCGCAAGCGATTCTGGTCGAACTCGAAAGACCGGCTCAAAAACGGCAATGAACGCCGAGAGTTCTCAAAGGGCGATGGCACCTTCGGCTGCCGCTTTTACGATCGCATGAGCACCGGCTCTCCCTGCGAAAGAGGCGTGGAAGACTACACCAGCATCATCGCCCTCCGCATCGTTTCGGTCCAGGAGCAGTCGTGCCTTAGCAACGAAGTCATCCGCATCCGCGGGCACGGGCTGGACATCTTCGCCGAGACCGACGACAACGGATACTTCTTTCGCGCTCCCGTGCCCAGCGGCGACTTCACGATCGAGTTCCAGGATGTCAGCGTTGCGTTTCCGTCCTTGCCATACGGCAGCGAGGCCCACGTGCTGCACGTGCCCCACAGCTTGTTGCCGCAGCGCTGGGGGGCGGGATTCTTTGAGGCCCCCATCACTATCCAAGAGCAGGAGGGCGCATGACAAAGGCTCCTCAAACCGCGCCCGCACCCCCGGCGAGCATCGTCGTCAACGTCTCGCTCAGTCTCGGCCTGCCGCGCGTGGAGCGCGAGCCTATCTCAGTCGAGCTCACGCAGGTGACGGGGAGCGCGATCAGCACTCCCCGCTCCAGCTCGCCCGTGCAGGCGATCCCGCTCGTGGACCTCGCCGAGGACACCGGTCCCAACTGCTTCCTGCAGATCTGGGAGATGGACGAGTACTCGTTCAAGAGCTATACCGACGAAGAAACCGATCGCGCCGCTGGCAGCGGCAACCAGCTCGCGGCGTCGATCAAGGGAATTCTGGTCCGGCGCGCCTCGGGCATGTTCGAGTTCCAGTTGCCGCAGAACTTCGTGAGGCCCAAGTTTGATCGCGATCTCGCCTCAGCCAACGGGTTCATCCGGCTCCGCCTGCGCGACACCACCAACGCCGAGCGGATCATCAATCTGCACATGCCCCAGTACGAAAAGTTCTTTGAGCTGGGCGCCACCATCCGCACCGTCGCCGACGACACGTCCTACTCCCGTCTCACCTCCCAACTTCCGTTCCAGCTTCGCAACGAGATCGCCAGCATTCGCCATCAGATCAAGCAGCGTGGCGGCATCACCATCTCGGTCTGCGGCAACTGGCGCGTCGATCCCGCCGGCATCACCGACAAAATGGTCGAAGAACCGGTGACCGTAAAAGTGAAAGGCAAAGAAGTTCCGGTGATCGAGAACGGCAAGCCGAAGACCCGCTGGCGAAAGAGATACTACAAGAACGGGGGGGAGGTCTGCCGGCGTGTGCTCGCCAATGGGGGCGGCGAAGTCTACTTCACCAGCACCAACGACGCCGAGTTTGAAGGCCAGGCCGAAGAGACGCTCTCGGTCCTCCCCTCCTTCATTCCCGACGACACCCGCACCGTCAAGATCGGCTATCACCTCTTTGTCCAGAACGACAACAAGACCTTGGAGGAGCTCGCCACAAAGATCCAGGAATCGCGCCTCGCCGCCGGCAAAGCCCTCGCAGAGAACGACGCCTTCCTGACCTCCGCGGCCCAAGGAAACGAAGACGCCGACACCTCCGTCGCTACCCCCGCGCTGGCGCAGTGCCCAAAGGTCTCGACGTTGCTGCTCTTATGCCACGGCTGGCGCGACGGGCTCACGATCGCTGGCAACGAGACCGACTCGCACATGCGCAAGACCCGCTCGGCCAACATCACCAGCTGGGTGCCCACCATCTCGCCGCACTGCGTGCCCAACCTCAACCTCGCGCTCTACGCCTGCTTGTGCGGACGCGGGGTCATGGTGAAAAAGTCCAAGTCCGAACCAACGATGGGCCGGATGTTCCCGGCGGAAGAGCTCGGCTTCGATT
>JBBQGR010000369.1:0-3100 GCA_038323185.1 Phycisphaerales bacterium
TCGGCATGAGCGTGGGCACGCCAGCGTACATGAGCCCAGAGCAGGCCGTTGGTGAAGCGGTGGACGGGCGCAGCGATCTGTATTCGCTGGGCTGCGTGCTGTACGAGATGCTGGTCGGCGAGCCGCCGTTTACGGGCCCGAGCGTGCAGGCGGTGATCGCGAAGCGATTCGTGCAAACGCCGGCGGATGTCACGGCGTTGCGGGATGGTGTGCCCCGTACCGTGTCGCGTGCCGTCTGTCGCGCGCTTTCGCGCTCGGCAGTGGACCGCCACGAGAGCGCAGCGGCGTTCGCGAAGTCCCTCGTCGAAATCGAGGTCGTGTTACCTGCCTCGGCTCCGGAGAAATCGCTCGCGGTGCTGCCCTTCGTGAATCGGAGCGGCGACGCTGACAACCAGTATTTCAGCGACGGATTGTCGGAAGACCTGATCAACGCGCTCACCGCCGTTGACGGATTGCACGTGGCTTCTCGCACCTCGGCGTTCCGATTCCGCGGCAGCGAGCTCGATATTCGCGACATCGGTACGCAGTTGAGTGTCGCATGTGTGCTCGAAGGAAGCGTGCGGCGTTCGGGCACCAAGCTGCGAGTCACCGCGCAGCTGGTGAGCGTAACAAGCGGCTTCCAGCTCTGGTCAGAGCGCTACGACCGCGAGATGACCGACGTGTTCGAGATCCAGGACGAAATCGTGGCGTCCATCGTGCGGGCGCTCGTGCCGGCGCTCATGGGCGAGGCGCCCAAGTCGTCGCGTCGTGCGACGGAGAACCTCGAAGCGTACGAGTTGTACCTCAAGGGCCGCCACCTCTGGCACCAACGTTCGCCGGCTGCCGTGCGACTCGCCATCACGCACTTCCAACAGGCCATCGGGCTCGACCCGGCGTATGCGTTGCCCTACTGCGGACTCGCGGACTGCTACGGCATCCTCCGCGTTTACGGCTGGACGCGCCATGCGGACAACCAGGCGCAGGCAGCCGAGGCCGTCGCCAAAGCGATGGCACTGGCACCGGACACGGCCGAGGCGAACTTCTCGAAGGGATTCTTCCAGTTCTACTTCGAACGGGATTGGCGAACAGCGGCGCCGCACTTCGCGCGGGCTCGCGAGCTCGCGCCGCGCAACTCGCTCATCCAGATCTATTCGGCGCTCTTCTTCGCGATCGCGCGTGAGCACGCGGCGGTGCGGGTGCACGTTCAGCTTGCGTGTGAGGCCGATCCACTCTCGCCATTCGTGCACGGGCTTTCGTCGTGCGCGTACTTCATCATGGGGGACCACGTCGAGGCCGAGCGCTCGGCGAGGCGCGCGGGCGAGCTGCAGTCGGATCACATGCTGGGACTGTGGACACACGGACTGGCGTTGTCAGCACTCGAGCGGCACGAGGACGCGATCGAGGCGCTGAGCAAGGCGATCGCGGTGTCGAGGGCGCCCTTCTATCTCGGCGCATGCGCCTTTGCGCTCGCGCGAGCCGGTCGCGTTGACGTCGCGCGCGGCGTCCTCGGCGAACTCGATGAACGTGCGGCGCGCGGCGAGTACGTGCCTGCCTTCTCGCGGCTCCAGATTCACGTCGGGCTTGGTGACGTGATCGGCGTGCGGCGGGAGCTCGCACTGGCGGTGGAGGAAGTGACGCCGCCGTTCAGCTTGTGGGTGGGCATGGGTGTCTTTCTCGACGCATTCCGTCGCGATGCCGAGGTCGCGCGGCTGCTCGAGGCGTGGGATTCGGGCGTGAAGCCGGCGTTGTCTTAGTCTCTGGTGCTTGACAGAAATATTTAAGCCTGCAAATTAAACGTGTAACGTTTAATATACGGTGTACAAAATGATCACACGTCGATGCCTTGCCGCTGTCACGGATCGGCTACGCCACGCACCGGCCGTCGTCCTCCTTGGTCCGCGCCAGGTTGGCAAGAGCACGCTGGCCCGCGCCCTCGCTGACAAGCGCGGCGAGCGGGCCGTCTACCTCGACCTGGAGCGGCCGGACGATCGCAGCCGTCTGGCAGATCCGGGAGCCTATCTGCGTGCCCAAGCGGGGCGTCTCGTGGTGATCGACGAGATTCATCGGGCGCCCGGGCTGTTCCCGACCCTTCGCGGCATCATCGATGATCGCCGCCGGGCCGGTGACCAGGCGGGGCACTTCCTCCTCCTCGGCTCCGCGTCGCTCGACCTGATGCAGCAGAGCGGCGAGTCGCTGGCGGGTCGCGTGGCCTATCTCGAACTCGCGCCGTTCGACGCACTCGAGTGGACGTCACGCACGCGCCGCCTGGACACGTTGTGGGTGCGCGGTGGTTTCCCGGGGAGCACGCTTGCCCGCAACAACGCGCTGAGCGCGCGCTGGCGCGACGACTTCGTGCGCAGCTACCTCGAACGGGACGTGCCCATGTTCGCGCCCCGTCTGCCGGCAGAAACGGTGGGGCGGTTCTGGGGGATGCTCGCGCACGCGCAGGGTACGCCGCTCAACGCCTCGCGCTTCGCGGGCAGTCTCGGCGTGTCCGCCCCCGCGGTGACGCGCTATCTGGATCTGTTGGTCGACCTGCAGTTGGTGCGCCGGCTGCAACCATGGTACGCCAACATCGGCAAGCGCCTCGTCAAGTCGCCGAAGACGTACGTGCGTGACAGTGGATTGCTGCACAACTTGCTCGCGATCGACACGGCGCACGAGCTCCTCGGCCACCCCATCGTGGGGGCAAGCTGGGAGGGTTTTGCGATCGAGAACCTGATCGGCGCGGCTGGGGACCGCCGGACGCCATATTACTTCCGGACCGCGGACGGTGCGGAAGTGGATCTGATCCTAGTGCGCGGAGGCAGTGTGGAGATGGCGATCGAGTTCAAGCGCACGACGGCGCCGACGGTGTCTCGCGGCTTCCATCTCGCGTGTGATGCGCTGGCACCGAAGGCACGATTCGTGGTGCACGGTGGCACCGACACGTGGCCCATGCCGCACGGCGTCACGGCCATTGGCCTGAGTGCCTTGATGACGCGGTTGCTGCGTGATGGTTGAGCGTGTGAGAAACACCGACCTGCCTATCCTTCGCGAAGCACTGGACTCCGCATGAGTGACCGCTTGAGCGAGGCCCTCGCGGGCCGCTATACAATCGAGCGCGAACTCGGGCAGGGTG
>JBBQGR010000370.1:0-3100 GCA_038323185.1 Phycisphaerales bacterium
GAATTGGGATCGCGGGCGGCTCATGGTTCGAAGCCCAAAGACCGCCGGCCATGAAGGTCACGGCGTACGGGTAGTGCCCATTGCGCCTCAACTCCGCCCGATCCTGCAGGACCTCTTCGATCATGCCGAAGTCGGCGCTGAAGCGATTGTGCCGCGGCTGCGCGATCCGCGGATGAACATGCGCACACAATTTGAGAGGATCATCGCCAAGGCGGGGATGAAGCCGTGGCCCCGCTTGTTCCACAACATGCGAGCAAGCTGCGCCACCGACTGGATCGCGGAATACCCAGTCCCGGATGTCTCGAACTGGCTGGGGCATTCCGCCACGATCGGCGCGGCCCACTACTGGCAGCCTCGCGACGCCAACATGGACCGCGCCGCGGGAATGGACTCTGCGTGATCTGAAAGCAGCGTGAAAAGCGGCGCGGAGGCGGCGTGAAAAGCGGCGCACCATCCGCTCGCTCACGTTCGCACCGGTTCGCCCGATGATTCAAAAGAGCCTTGTTTTGCGGGGACTTCGCCACCATGCGCGAGCGGATGCGAAGAGACGACAATGGCGGCAAGTGACCCCGATGGGATTCGAACCCATGTCCCTACCGTGAAAGGGTAGTGTCCTAGGCCAGGCTAGACGACGGGGCCGGCGGTCGTTTGACGCGGAAAGCGTAGGCGCGTGGGCTCCTTCGGTGAGCCGATCCGTGGGCCGCTTGGCGGGTTTGATCGGTTGCCGCGGGGCTCGTCGCGCTTTGCTGTTTGCGTCTCGCGCTGCTGTTACTCGCCAATGGATTCGGCCAGCTCGCCTCTGCCTCGTCCGTTGCCCCCAACAATGCTTGCGTTGCACCACCACTCGCCCACAATCTCCGCTTGGCCGATCGCAAGTGGCACACAGGCCATCATCGTTGGCGGCACGTTTGACCCGCCGCACGCGGGCCACATCGAGCTCTCGCGATCTGTTCGCGATGCGCTCGCGCCGCAGGCTTGCCTGATCTTTGTTCCAGCGCATCGCTCACCCTTCAAGGGCGGCGAGCAGACGGACGCATCGCATCGTGCCGCGATGCTGCGCCTCGCCATCAGCACCCTCCCAGCCGCGGCGGTCTGGACCGACGAGATCGACCGCGCCGCAATAAACCCCGGCGCACCAAGCTACACCGTCGACACGCTCACGCGCGCGACGCAAGTTGGTCCGCAGCGACTCTGGCTCCTGCTCGGCGCCGATCAGGTGGCCCAGCTCCACCGCTGGCGCGAGCCGCGCCGCGTGCTCGAACTCGCGACGCCGATCGTGCTCCTCAGGCCGCCGCTGGAGACGAGCGCCAAGCTGCGCGAAGCGATGGCAGGTGTGATGGTGGAGGGCGCGACGGCACCGGACGCGATGAGCACCGCCGCGGCCCGCTTCTGGACCCAGACCGAGCTTAACCGATGGACCCGCGAAGCCATCTCGATCGACCCACGCTTCGCGCCGATCTCATCCACCTCGATCAGGGCCATCATCGCCGACCGCGGCGTGAATTCCGTGCCGCAAGGGTGGCTCGCGCCGCAGGTCGCGGCGTACATCAGCGAACATCGGCTGTACGAGCGCGGAGTCGCTGGGTCTCCGCCTGTCGCGCCCGTGATTGGATGAACTTTCGGGTTGGCGGAAATGGGTGGTCGCGGTGGAGGTGTGAAGACGCAAAGACTCCCGGGCTTGCGCCTTGGGGCTCCCAAAGAAAAAGCCCCGGCGCGAGGCCGGGGCTTGGTGGTGGAAGGACTGTGCTTCGTGGTCGGCGTCGGGAGCGAAGTGGCCATCACGGGGTGATGGGTCGGTTCACGTGCCCACATTCAGGACACGTCGTGGTGTTGAGGCCCTTCATCGAGTAGGCACACTCGACGCAGCACCCCCGACGCCGACGCAGGTACCGGCGTGCGCGGGGAAAGAGGCCGAAGGCAAACCAGATCGGGACGAGGTAGAGCAGGATCGAGCTGAGTAGGCGGACGTAGTGAATGTCCCAGCGGGGGGCAGGATCACTCTCGCCGGGAAGAGGCATCTCTCGCCAGTTTCCAGCGGAGTCGATATAGCCAGATGTGCGTTGCACTACAATTCTGATGGGGAAGCCGAACGACGCTTCTTTGAGCCAATCGAGTTGAGTCTTGCTGTCAGAAATCCACTCATAACCCCTGCTCCACACCGGAGCTTTGCCAGGCTTGACGAAGTCTCGGATAGTCATGGTTCCCGGCGCTTGTTGAACGGGTTCTCGACGAAACGTCATCAGAACGTCGCATGTAAAGCCCGGGTGGTTAAGCCAGATGAGCATGTGCCCGTTGGGAAGATCCTGCCACCCCGTCCGAGTCAGGCGGAGAATCACTTGGCGCTTGACTGGGTTCACCACGGGCATCCCGACGTGTTGCGGGTCGAACGGCGTAACGATTCTGCTCGCCTCTTTCGTGATCCCATACCACAACGCACCGCCGTGAAGTACGAGCACCAGAAGCAAGGCACCGAGTATCCTGACAACGCGCATCACAGACACCCGCAGGTCGCGGGAACCCAACCTCCCGTTGTGCAACCCATCGGAACGCTCGGATCACCCCACGGTGGTGGAAACAGTGGAATGGATGGACCGAAGGGGAGGCAAGGCATGACTGGAGCAGCAGGGAGTGTTGCCGGTGGTAAGCACGCTCCGTTTGGTCCCACTACCCCCGGCACGGCCGGACCACCGAAACACGCTTGGGTTTCGGTGCAGGAGAGAATCGTTGACTGATCACAGAACGTGAGGACCCCACCGATCCAGCAGGCAACCGTGCGATGGCGGATGATGTTCTGCGTTCGCGTCGTTGTACAATTACTTATCCATGTGCAGCCACCGAGTTCGAGGGGCACGCACACCGGCGCCGTCCACGGTGTCGGCGGCCCCATCGGCCGATCCCGGATCGGAGTGATCACAGTTGCCGCACACCCGCCGCCCACTGCCGCCATGATTGTCTGAGCCACACCAAGCGTGCTTCCATCTTCCACCACCGACTCCGCATGCACGCTGATCGCGATGACGCCCACCAGATCGCTGGCCCCACACTCAACGCCATCCGACGGCGGCACCGCCGCGGCGTAGCCAACACCCACAAGAAGCTC
>JBBQGR010000371.1:0-3081 GCA_038323185.1 Phycisphaerales bacterium
CAAGTGTTGCTAGCGGGGGCCGGCTGCTGCTTGGCGAGCGCCGCCTGGCGGGCCGCCTCGGCCTCGGCCAGACGCTGATCGCGCGTCCGCAGCGCTTCCTCAAGGGCCGCGTTCTTCTCGCGAAGCTCCTGAGCCTCCTGAGTCGCGAGGTCGACCTCGCTCTTGTTGTCTCCCGAGCAACCGCCCATGAGGGCACTCAGGCCCACCACGCCGACCGCCAGGAGCATCCCACCACGACGAAGCAGAAGACTGTTCATGTATCCGATCCTTCCGTTGATCTTGGCCCAACCGGGCTTGTTCGTGCCTTGCGCAGGGGCATCCAGTTCCGCCACGCGGCCCGATAGTATCGGCCGGATGGTCCGGATTCCGCGATTTCGGCCAGAGGAGGCTTGGAATTTGGCCCGCACCTGTCGGCTGCGAGCCCTGGCTTGGTCGCGGCTCGCCGTCCACGGTCGATGCGGACGAGCCAGCCCTACGGCAGGTTCACCGTCTGGTGCATCAGTCGTGAGAGGAGTGACTCCACGACCGGCTTACAGACCCAGACCAGCACCGACCCGACCGCAAGGAAGGGACCAAAGGGCATGGCTCGCTTGAAGGTTCCCGATCCGATCAGGCCGAGTATCGCCCAGGCCACGCCGACGAACGCCGCAGCGAAGAAGCCGAGCACCGAGTCGATCCAGCCAATGCACGCGCCGACCGCGGCCATCAGATGCACGTCGCCCATGCCCAGCGCTTCCTTGTTGAAGGCCAGCGAGCCAAAGATCCGCATGGCCCAGACCACGGCGCCACCAATCAGGTAGCCCAGCAGCGCGCCAGCCAGCACACACAGCCAGAGTGGAGCCTGGGTCGCCGCGACGCTCGCGCCGGTGACGGGATCAAACGAGTATGGACCCGCGAGGCGATGCGCGAGCGCACTCGCGCCATACGCGAGAAGCGCGGGCGCGGCAAGGAAGGCCATTTCTCGCACCATCTCACGCCGCGCGTGCGGGTACTGAACCCAGATCTCCGGCGACGCGGCCGCGGCTACCTCGCCGCTCTCCTGCGTCTGCGCGGCGAGCGTTTCCTTCTCCCACACGTCGTAGTCTTCAAAGCTCTGCCGGATCAGGCCGAAGCGCACGAGCAGCAGCGAAACTCCGAGCCCGAGCGTGCCGCCGAGGGCAGCGCCGATCAGGCCCCAGCTGCTCGCGCCCGGCGCGGGGATCGTCCAGTTCCAGCCCGGCGCGACGCTCATCAACCGCCCGAAGCTCGTTCCAAACTCGACGTACACCGCGTGCAGCGTGTGGAGAACCACGCCCGCCGCAGCGGGAACCCATGTCAGGATCAGCGGAATCTGGAACGTGCGAGCGTCGATCAGCGTCATCGCGACCAGGCACGAGACAAGCGTGACGATCACGATGAACTGGGGCCACGTCTCGCGGAAGCCCTCAAAGGCCCACTCGGGCCGCAGCACCTGGAAGGGCACGCCGAGGAACCGCCCCCCGTCGGCGTAGAGAATGAGATAGATCAGCACCCACAGAATTCCCACGATCGCCTCGACGATCGGGTACTCGCTCGAGACCTTCGCGTGGCAGAAGCGGCATCTGCCTCGAAGCAGGATCCATCCAAAGACCGGGATGTTCTCGCGCCAGGTTAGTCGCGTCTCGCACGAGGAACAGCGCGAGGGAGTGGTCACCACGTCGAGCCCCAGCGGCATGCGATAGGCCAGCACATTGATCAGCGAACCGATGCAGCTGCCAAACGCGAAGACCCACGCGAGGATCACCACCTGCATGACGAACATGTAGACCTCATACGAGGCCAGCGCCAGCGTCGGAACTGCAAGCGACCCAAGTCCGGGATGGTGTAGCGCGTCCTGCGCGAGAGTGATCATGTGTGGCGGCGTGTCGCGGCGTGTCAAGGCGTGTCAAGGCGTGTCGTGGCGAGGAGTGGGGAAGCGAACGAGGGCCTGGGAGCGGGATCAGCATCAGCGTTTAGAAGGGTGGCTCGTCGGGCAGAGTATCGGACGACTCAGGCCCATCAGGGCCAGAGTCGTCGTCGATGTCCTGCTGGCTCTCTTTATCGGCCAGAGAGCCCCCCGAGTTCGGGCGAGTGGCTTTCGCCTCCTTCGTCCGGTTGGAGAGTGTCTCCACGCGCTGCTCGGCCGTCGCGAGGATCTCCTTGCAGCGCTGCGTCAGCAGGATTCCCTCTTCGTAGAGCGCCATCGAATCCTCAAGGCCAACATCCCCAGACTCAATCTGGGCCACGATCAACTCAAGCTTCTCCACCGCCGCCTCATATGTCAGGGCAGCGGCGGCGGGAGGCACGGTATTGGCGGGTGCTTTCTTGGCAGTCACACCCTCAGGATAGTGAGTCTGCAAGCGTGGCACCGGCCTCCCGGCCGGTGTGCCTCTCTCCTGAGTGTCTTGCCTTTGGCTGGCACGCCTTCGGGTTGCAAGCACCTTCGCGGCGTGTGTCTTCCGCTCTCATCTCACCCCCAGTATCGGACCTACGCCGCCCCCGAACTTCCGCGCACCCTGTCACGAGCTCATCCGCCGCGCAACTCCGGCCGACGACACTGATCAGCAAGGGAAGCCACAAGCCCATTCGCGTGCCCACGGAGCCTGACCATGAAGAACCTGATCCCATTCAGCGCGAGTGCGCTCTTGCTCATCGCGACCCTCGCCGCGTGCGTACTTATGGCGCGAACTTCATCTGGGCAGGCTCCTATCAATAGCGGCTTTACGTATCAGGGCGAACTCAGCAACAACGGCGACGTCTTCACCGGCCTTGCCGACCTGCGCTTTACGCTCTTTGATGCCCCCGCGACGGGACTGCAGGTCGGCCCCATGCTCTCGGCCCCGTTCGTCCCGGTCGTGAATGGCCGCTTTGCGGTCCTTCTCGACTTCGGGCCCGAGGTCTGGAACGGCCAGCAGCGATGGATCGAGATCGAGGTGCGCCGGCCCGCGGGCAGCGGCGGCTACACGCGCCTCTCGCCGCGACAGCAGATCCTCGCCGCACCCTACGCGCTCTACGCACTCAACGGCGGACTTCAGGGCCCCGCCGGACCCGCTGGAGGGACCGTGAAGTCGGGCAGCTAGGGAG
>JBBQGR010000372.1:0-3065 GCA_038323185.1 Phycisphaerales bacterium
GGAGGTGGAGGCCTCGGTGCGGAAGATGGGTGAGAAGAAGTAGAGGCCGTTCTGCCCCACGCCGAGGCTGTCTTCGATGCTCTGAAACGAGACGTCCGGGGCCGCGAGCCCGGTGAAGACGGGGGCCGAGTCGCGCCAGACGAAGACGGAGGTTGGCGTCGGCGCGGCGGGGTTGGCCATGGTTCCAGTGAAGCCGACCGAGCCGTCGATGTCGGTGAAGGGTGTGTTGACGGCAGTGATGGTCCAGCCCGGGTTGTTGGGAACGAGATCGCCGACGCGCGCGATGACCTGCGCGGGGCGGACGTCCTGAGCAAGGCCGAGAGACGCAGCACCGACGCTCGCGAGAAGGAAGGCGACGTGACGTGTGGCGTGCTTCGTAAGGGGGATGCGGGCCATGAACAAATCTCCTTTAAGCTCCGGGCGTTGCACGGGGCCACCGGCCGGGCGCAGGTGGCCCGACTGAAACAGTTTAGGGGCAGCCTGATGAATCACCAAGCCCAAAGTGGGGAGCGGCAGAGATCGGGAACTTTCCAGTGTCTTGATCGTCTAACGAACGTTCGATGTGGGCCAGCGGGTGCGTGACCGGGTGTGACTGGGCATGACCGGGCATGACTGGGTGTCGCGGGGCGGGGTTGTGTACGCTGTGGCAGGTGCGCGGGCTTGGACGCTGCGCGATGGACTGGTTGGCAATAGGAACTCTGAACATGAACACGCGTCGTCGCCTGATCTCAAACGTGATCGCAGTGAGCATGAGCCTTGGGCTCTTCGGGCTCGGATCGGCCTTAGGTCAGGACATGGGCCAGGAAAAGGCAGCGCCAGCGAGCGGTGCGCCCATCAAGGTTGGGCATTATGGCTCCATGACGGGCAAAGAGGCGACGTTCGGCCAGTCGACCGACGAGGGGATCCGGCTCGCGATTGCGGAGATCAACGCGGCGGGCGGGATCAACGGGCGGCCGCTGGAGCTGATCACGTACGACACCAAGGGCGAGTCGAAGGAAGCGGGCAACGCCGTGACGCGGCTCATCACCCGCGACAAGGTCGCGGCGGTGCTGGGCGAGGTCGCGAGCGGGCTGTCGCTGGCGGGCGGCGCGGTGGCGCAGCAGTACAAGGTGCCGATGATCTCGCCGAGCTCGACCAACCCACGCGTCACGGCCAATCGCGACATGGTCTTCCGCGTCTGCTTCATCGATCCTTTCCAGGGGTACGTGGTCGCGAAGTTTGCCAAGGACGACATCAAGAAGGAAAAGGTCGCGATCCTGTACGACCAGACCGCGCCCTACAGCAAGGGCCTGCGCGACGAGTTCAAGAAGCACTTCGAGTCGATGGGCGGGACGATCGTTGTCGATCAGGCCTATAGCGGCGGCGATCAGGACTTCTCGGCGCAGCTGACCACCATCCGCAGCGCTGGAGCGCAGGCGATCTTCGTGCCCGGCTACTACACGGACGTGGGCAACATCGCGATCCAGGCGCGTCGGCTCGGCATCGGCAAGGATGTGCCGCTGCTGGGCGGTGACGGCTGGGACAGCGAGCAGCTCGGGAAGATCGCGGGCGACGCGATCCATGGCTCGTTCTACAGCAACCACTACGCACCCGACCAGGACAACCCGCTCGTCAAGGAGTTTGTGAAGAACTACGGCAGCAAGTTCGAGGGCAAGGTCCCCGACGGTCTCGCGGCACTCGGCTACGACGCTGCGATGGTGATGGCCGACAGCATGAAGCGCAGCAAGAGTCTTAGCGGCACCGATCTCCGCGACGCGATCGCCGCGACGCGTGACTTCGCAGGCGTGACGGGCGTGATCTCGATCGACAAGAACCGCGACGCGACCAAGAGCGCGGTGATGGTCGAGATGAAGAAGGTTGGCGACGGCCAGTTCGCGCCGCGATACGTGACGACGATTGCGCCGAAGAAGTGAGTCGAGAAGAAAGCGGCGTGGAGGGAAGGCTAGCTCTCCCCTCGGGCCGCGCGACATACGTCAAAGCTTCGCCAAGATCATCGTCGCGTCACGCGACGATGATCTTGGCGTTTTTGCGGCGAGATCAAAGTCCCCAGGGCTGCGGGACCCACTCAAAGCCGCCGGGGATCTCGCGGATGTGGCCAACGCCGGGCCAGGGCATGTGATAGCCCAGCACGCGGAACCCGTCCGAGGCGGCCATGGAAAAGACCTTGCGACGCGTGGCGACCGCGCTGGCGGGATCGGCGTCGAACGCGACGGTCCAGGCCGGATTCCTGAAGTTCAGGATGTAGTGGTGGGCGCAGTCGGCGAGGTTCAGGAGCTGCTCGTTGCCTGAGCGGACCATGACGAGCATGTGCCCGGGCGTGTGGCCGCGGCCGTCGAGAAGTTCGAGCGCATCGCCGAAGAGCTTGTCGCCGGGCGCGACCAGATCGGTCTTACCCTTGAAGGCTTCGAGGTGCTTCTTGGCACCGGCGATGAAGTTCTTGCGAGTCTCCTCGGGCATCCGCAGGCCCGAGAGGTCCGGCGCGGCACCGGTCCAGAAGTCGTGTTCGGCGCGATTGACGATGAGGCGAGCGTTCTTGAAGCGGGGAGTACCTGCGTCGGTGAGAAGGCCGCCGAAGTGGTCACCGTGCGCGTGGGTGAGGACGACGGCCTTGATGTCGTCGAGGTTGTAGCCCGCGGCCTTGATGTTTGCCTCAACCTTGCCGCCGCTGGGGCCCATGAGGCTGCCCGCGCCGGCGTCGATCAGGATGAGGTCGGCACCGATCTTAAGGAGGAGCCCGTTGAAGTAGAAGACGAACCTGTCTTCGGGGAGGAAGGCGTCCTTGAGAACGGCGTTGACCTCGTCCTTGGTTGCTTCGGGTGCGAAGGTCGGGTGCGGCGAGCCGGGGTTGACGCCCAGGCCATCAGAGAGGGCGACGCCATTGATGTCGCCGATGGTGAGGCGGTAGAAGCCAGCGGGCTCGGTGGGCGTGGCGGCGGGCTGGGGCTTGGTTGGCGCTTTGGCGAGTGAGGTGCCGCTGCTGATCGCGACGGCTGCGGCGGCGGCCCCCGCGAGGACGCCGCGGCGCGAGAGTTGGGCCGCGTCGGCAGAAGTAGCGCCGGAGTTGA
>JBBQGR010000373.1:0-3063 GCA_038323185.1 Phycisphaerales bacterium
TTGGGATTGACGCTGATTGTCGTCGGCACTTTTGGTTCTGGTGTATGTTGCGCCTGCTGTGGTCCGTCGCCCCCGAGCATTCTTCCACACCGTCACCACCCGCGCCGTTGCTCCCTCTCACGCACCGGGCGGCGGCCGGTAGGTTGAGGCGGTGCGCGAGATCGTGTGCCAGGAGCGCTTGACGCACTGGGGGCAGCGCGTGAGCCAGTGTGCTGTGCCCGCGGCCTTGCTGCGGATGCCGCCCGCCTCTCACAGCGATCGAGCGAGCCCGCACCGGCAGCGCACCATCCACTCGCGCGACTCGGCCTTGATCGTGGCGAACCACGAACGCGGCAGGATCGGAAGGTCACGCGAGGCGAGTTCTCGCCGTGGCGATCCGTTTCCGCGGTCTCTTACGTTCCACGTGCCGATCCCCACGACCCTTGGCGAAGCGATTCATGAGCCTCCGCAGCGTGGCGACCCAGCGGTCATCGCTTCCGGCAATGTCTTCCGCTTCACCCCCAACGCCGCGCGCATCAACCGGCGGCGCGTGCGGGTGCTATGTTGCTCCATGCGGTACCTCGCTATCGATCTCGGAGACAAGCGCACGGGCCTGGCCCTTGGCGATGATTTGACTCGGATTGTGTCGCCTCTTGAGGTGCTTGAGGTTCCGATCGCTGCGAATCAGGGTGCGGACCTCGAAGCTGCGATCGCTCGCGCGATCGAGGAGCATCTGGGGCCGCTGGGTGAGCTTGTGGTGGGTCTTCCGCTCAACATGGACGATACCGAGGGGCCTCGTGCGAAGTTGGTGCGGGCCTTTGGCGAGCGCCTGGCGATTCGCACGGCACGCACGGTCCACTACTGCGACGAGCGGCTGTCGAGCGCGGATGCGGACTGGTCCATGGCGCGATCGGGCATGACCCGCGGCGAGAAGAAGCGCAGGCGAGACGCACTCGCGGCCGCGGCGATCCTCAGAGACTTCATCGCGTCGATCGGGCCAGCGTGAGTATGCCAAGCGTGCTCGCGCGTAAACAGTCACTCGGCCACTTGACCACTTGGCCACTTTCCGCGCGGCCACTTCTTCCGCCCCTACCGCATCCCCTCGCCCAGCATCGCATGAAGCACCTTGAGCTCCTCGGCCTTGGCCCGCGGCATGACGAGCGTTGCGTCGGGCGTGTGGACCACCACCAGATCTTCGGCTCCGAGCACTGCGACTAGGTGGCCCTTTGCGCTGACGACGAGGTTGTTCTTTCCTTGGACGACGAGCGACTGGCCCTCGCCCGCGGTGCGGTTGCCGGCGGCGTCGGGCGTCAGTGTCTGAGCAAAGCTTGGCCAGCTTCCGACGTCGAGCCAGGAGACGTCGGTCTGAACGGTGCAGACGGCAAAGCGCGCGTCCTCGGGCTTGCCAGCGCTGAGGGCCATCTTCGCCGCGGGCTCCATGACGGCGTAGTCGACGCTGATCTTGGGGAGCGTGGGATAGATTTCCTCGAGCACGCTCTTCTGCTTCTTGGTGCCCCAAGCGGCCTGGATCTTCATGAGTCCCGCGTGGCTCTCGGGCTTGAACTCTTTGAGCGCTTCGAGGAAGGTCGAGGCCTTCCACACGAACATGCCGCTGTTCCAACCGAAGTCGCCGGACTTGACGTACGCCTCGGCCCGCGGCTTGTCGGGCTTCTCGACGAATCGCGCGACGTAGTACGCGTGCTCGGTCTCGCCGTTGATCGCGGCGTGCTTGCCCTTCTTTGCGTCGCGGATGGGCGAGCCGCGCTCGACATAGCCGAACCCGGTCGCGGGATGCGTGGGCTTGATCGCGAAGGTGACGAAGCGGCGTGGATCGTTCTCGACGAGGCGGAAGGCCAGGTCCATGCGATCGCGGAAGACGTTCTCGGGCGCGATGACGTGATCGGCGGTGAGCACCGCGAAGATGGCGTCGGGGTCCTGCTTCTCAAGGACCGCCGCGGCGAAGCCCACCGCGTTCACCGTGTCGCGCCCGATCGGCTCGCCGAGGATCTGCGCGTCGCTGAACTCGGGCAGGTCCTCGCGAATGATCGCGCGGTACGACTCCGACGTGCAGATCGAGCGCCTCTTGGGATCGATCAGTCCATCAAGCCGATTCGCGGCTAGCGAGAGGAGTGAGACCGGCGACTTCTCACCGGGACGCGTGATGAGTCGGAGCAACTGCTTCGGTAGCCCGCCGCGGCTCATCGGCCAAAGCCTCGTTCCCGCCCCGCCCGCCATGATGGTCGCGTGCCGCATGTGGCGAAAATGTAGGGCGGTTCTTCGGGCTGACTCTCGGTCGCGAGACCGTTTATCGCCCCCGCGCGGCAAAGACCACGTCCAAAAGCGCCTCCGTCGTCGGGGCCGTTCCGCCCTTGACGCGAACCAGCTTGGCCGAAGCCCGCGCCACCATCTCCTCCGCATCCGCACGCGTCTCGCCAAAGGCCATCAGCGCCAGCACCGCCTCCTCGCTCGCGACATCTCCGGGCGCGAGCGTCGGCAGCGGCCCGCCGGACTTGACCTCAAGCTCGGTCAGTTCCTCAGCGCTCAGGTACGCCTCGACCTTCCCCGAGAGCTCCGCGATGATGGTCTCGGCCATGCGCTTGCCGATCTCCGGCAACTGCGTCAGGGCCTTGACATCGCGCGACGAAACCGCCCGCGCCACCGCTGCGGGCTCGACCGCGAGCGCTCGGAGGGCCTTGCGGTTGCCGATGCCCTTGACGGTGGTAAAAAGCTCGAAAAAGTCCCGGTCTTTATCGGACGCAAAGGCAATCAGTCGCGGAATGAAGCTTGACCCCTGATTCTGCCCCTCCAGATACTGGAGCGTCAGGACGGTCACCTTCTGGCCCTTCCGCCCGGCGAGCTTGGCCGCAAGGTATGTGGGCACAAGGACCTCGTAGGCGAAGCCGCCCATCTCTGGCGCGATCACGCCCGTGTTTCCTTCGACTGATTCCAAAATTCCGGTCAATCGGGTGATCATCGAGGAGCAGCGTAGCGGCGGACGCCCTCGCCCGCGCTCGCGATTCGCGCAGCGTTCTCTCTTCCCGGACCATGCTCCTGCCGATAACCCATGTGTGACTGCTACCACCA
>JBBQGR010000374.1:0-3046 GCA_038323185.1 Phycisphaerales bacterium
AAGATGGTCAAGCTGCTTGCGGGCCAGAACAAGCGCGGCGCGCCGCCCTCCAAGTTGGCGGACGCGGTTGAGCATGCGCTCACATCGTCGCGGCCGAAGACGCGCTACCTCGTGGGCGACGCTCGCGCGCTGCTCGCGCTCAACACCGTGCTGCCGACGCGCCTCTTCGACCGGCTGCTGTACCGGATGACGTCCTGAGCGGTACCGGCAGCGTGTCGTCGCCGGAGACCTCGTTACCCCACACGTCCCAGCCGGCGCGCGGGTGCCGGGCGAACAGCTCGAGGTAGGGACCGGGCGAGCAGCGCTCGACGATCTCGTGCAGCTGGTCGGGCTTGCGGGAGTGCTCGCGCTTTCGCTCGGCGAACAGGTTCACCTGGCGCCTGCCCGGCGGGAGCGTGCGGTTGTCGCGCCCGCGCACGCCGAACAGCACCAGCTCGGTGACGTTGCGGAAGTAGAAGCCGACGCCGCGCCCGTCCGGCCCTCCGTCCTTGCGCGTCTTGAACCACACGAGGTTCGTCTTGTAGGTGAAGCCCCACGCCGCCATCACGCTCATGCCCTCTGCCAGCAGTGCGTTCGGCACCCACAGGTACAGGTGCGCTTTGTCGTGGCACACGTCCGCGACGGGCAGTGCCTCGATGTCGTCGAAGCTCATCGTGCCGTAGCGGGCCAGCCGGCCGTGCTCGGGGGCTATCTTCCCGGTCCGGTTCTGGAAGCGCCAGGGCGGATCGGCCACGATCGTGCGGAACGGCTCCCGCTCGCGCGCGGCGTTAAGCAGCGATCGGGGTGCCAGCTCGTTCGTCATCGTCTCGCGGACCGTGGGTACGCCAGCCGCAGCGCTCTGGTCAAGGGGCCAGCGGATTCTTAGGCGTGGTGCTGGCGGATGAGAGCAGGCTGATTGGGTCCGGCAGCACGCCGTCGGCTCTCTGGAGGAGGTAGTCGGCCGCCATGGGGAGACCGAATGCTTCGACATCGGCGGCTCGTGAAACATCATGCGCCGCCGCGTCTTTCGTCAGCAAACGCAAACGCGATCGCGCCGGTAGCGAGGCCTCGTGGTCGGCCTGCGTCTCGTAAGTGAGAACCAAATTGTTCAGCGCGTTGATGAGAGCGAGGCGATCTCCAACCTTCTCGGCGAGCCAGAGCGCGCTATCGAATGCGACGAGAGCGTCGTCGGGTGCTCCGGTCGCTAAGTCGAGCACGCCGAGGTTGTTGTACGACTTCGCTGCACCGCGAAAGTCCAAGACATCCGGGTGAAGACGAATCTCTTTGCCTTCATCGGTTCGCGCCCGCGCGGTCTTGATATCGTCGAGCGCAAAGGAGATCACGCCGAGGTTGTGCGCAGCCTTGCCTTCCCCCTTGACGTCTTCCATCTTTCGGGCCGCCGTGATTGCAGCATCACAAAGCGAGCGCGCCTTTTCGAATTCGCCACGCCGTATGCAGATGATCGCGAGATTGTTCAGCGTTCGTCCGCGCCCAAGCTCGTCCCCGACTTCGCCCCTTACCTCGAGCGCTCGCGCGTGGAGCTCAGTCGCGAGATCGAGCTGACCGCGCCTCGCGTGGACCAAGGCAAGATCATTCAATGCATCACCAACGCCCTGCACATTTTTGGTGGCTCGGAACAGCTCGAGCGCTGCCCGATGCTGTTGCAGTGCCTGGGCGAAAGCTGCGTGCCGCTCGAGGCTGAATCCCCAATGGTTGAGGACATTCGCTTGTCCCTCTGCGTCTCCAGTCGATTCCATCTGAGTCAGGGCGGCAGCCAGCTCAGCGGGCATCGCTGAGTCGCCGCTCGCGACGGCTGGATAGAACGGGTACGGCTCGCGGGGAGGCGCCGCGACCAATTCGGGCGCGTTCTCGAACGCTGTGATGACACGAGGGTCGATTGGGGACGGCTGGAACTCAACGTTCGGGGCTTCCAGTTCTGCGGGTACCTCGGCTGCCAGACGCTTTCTGCCGAGCAGGTCATCGAGCGCGGTGCGCCCACCTTGCGTGATGCGCTCCGCCAGCTCCCTCTCATCACGTCCGAGCGGATACGTCCCGAAGGAGATGTCGGGCCGCCGCTCTCGCGGCTGTAACTGGTGTCCGGGTTGAGGTCTCCGATGAAGGCCCATCGGTCTTACATGCTAGGCAGTCGTGGAGACGGCTATCGAAGGACTCCGGCCACGAGCTGTGCCGCCACTGTGGCGATGCCTAGCTCGAGAAGAACCAGCGCAGCCCGCGCCCTCACGACCTTCTGCTGATTCAGGGCGCGTGCGGCCGAGAGCCCGATGACCATGTCGTCAAGGGCCGGTCCCTGAATTTCAGACTTTGCTCCTCCCAGTTGTCGAAGCCACCAGACGACCTGCGAAAGGTGGGTGTGCCAATACGACCGGGGCCAGATTGCGACGAGGGCTGAGAGTGCCGCGAGCGTCAAACAAGAGGCTGAAACAACAAACAAGACTGTCTGCAAAGGCTCGGCCAGAGCGTTGAGATCGGAGAGTGCCTTGCGGGCGGCCAGGCTCAAGGCGAGGATCACGCCTGCGAACCCGGCGACCCAGGTCGATCTCGTCTCGAGGCGGTCCCCCAGCGCCACCTCATCGGCTAGGAGATCGCGAAGTTGCGAGTGGACCAGATCAATCGTGTCGGACTGTTGCGGAAGCATTTGAGGGCCGGCAGGCTCTCGCGCTGAGCCCGTTCAGCGGGGGAGACTACCGCCGCGCCGCGATCTTTCTCAACCGGTCGTCGAGTAGGACAATGCCGCCGCCACCCCTGCTAGCTTCCCCGAAAGCAACCTTTAACCCGGTCCCGCGAGGCCAGGAAGGAAGCACGACATGGCACACAAGGTCGTCCTCGACAGCGAGGGCATACGGCGCACGCTCGTGCGCATCGCTCATGAGATTGTCGAGCGAACCGCAGGGGATGACCTTGCCATCGTCGGGATTCACCGCCGCGGCGCACTGCTGGCCACCCGGCTGCACGCGCTCGTAGCCGAGCTCGCCGAAGAGCCCGTCCCGCTCGACGACATCGACATCTCCTTCTACCGCGATGACCTAAGCCTGCGCCAGGGGGAGCA
>JBBQGR010000375.1:0-3044 GCA_038323185.1 Phycisphaerales bacterium
GCTACCCAGGGCAGTTGTCCCGGGAGTTGCTATCACATTGCGCGGCGTTGGTTGGCCACTTTCGCGTGGGCCCGAGCGGCTTTTGCGGGCGCTGAACAGTCGATTGCCGGATGATGTGCAGGCGGTGGCGTGCGAGGTTGCTGCGCCTGATTTTAATCCGATCCGAGGGGCGACGTCGAAGGCGTATTCGTACACGCTGCATGTGGCGATGCCGCCACCGGTGGGTGAGGCGCGGCGGGCGCTTTGGTCGCGCCGGTATGTGCATCAGCTTTTCAGCGGGCTTGATGTGGCGCGCATGAATGAGGCGGCGGCGCTGGTGGTAGGTGAGCATGACTTTGCGGGCTTCGCCGCGGCGGGGCATGGGCGGCTTACGACGGTGCGGACGATCTTTGCGTGCGGCGTCAGTGAGGGGCCGGGCGAGTGCGAGGGGACGCGGCGCGTGCGGATCGAGGTTGTGGGGAGCGGCTTTCTCTGGAACATGGTGCGCATCATCGGGGGCACGCTTGTGGAGGTTGGGCGCGGTCGCAAGACGCTTGATGAAGTGCGAGCGGCGCTCGCGAGCGGCGATCGGCGATTGGCGGGGCCGACGCTGCCGCCGACGGGGCTGTGTCTGGAGTGGATCAAGTACGGCCCACAACCCTCGTCTGACGTGCGCTTGCTGATGTAGAGTTTCCACTATGCGCATCCTGCACATCTCTACGCGCCTGATCCTTGGCGGCTCGCAGGAGAACACGCTGCTGTCGTGTGAGGGGCAGGCGCGGCTTGGGCATGAGGTGCATCTTGCGTTCGGGCCGATCTATGGGCCCGAGGGTTCGCTGCTGGCGCGGGTTGAGGCGTTCAACGCGCTATGCGCGGATGGTGGCGAGCGGGTTCGGGCTGTTGGCGGCGCGGCGAGCGTGCGGCCCGCGGGGGAGATGGTGCGGCCGATTACGACGCATGAGCTGCCTCGGCTGGTGCGGGAGGTTCACGCGTTCTATGACCACATGTGTTTTCACCGTGAGCTGCGGCCTCTTTTGAGGCGGCTTGCGCCGGGCGTGGTACACACGCACAGCAGCAAGGCGGGAGTTCTTGGTCGATGGGCGGCGTGGAGGGAGGTTCGCAAGAGTGCGGCGATCATCCACACGATCCATGGGCCGCCGTTCATGCCGGTGCCGAATCGCGCGGAGGCTGGCGGGGCTGGAAGATTGAAGGTGCGGCTCTCAAACTTTGGGTACACGGTTGCGGAGCGTTTCGCCGCGGCGCGGTGCCACGGGATTGTTTCGGTCGCGGACGCGATGACGGCGGAGTTTCTCTCGCGCGGCATCGGGAGGCCGGAGCTTTATACGACGGTGAGATCGGGGATTGAGACTGGGCCGTATTTGAATGCCGCGCCGGGCGAGGGGCGCGAGGCGATTCGCGCGGTGCTTGGATTTGCGAGCGACGACTTTGTTGTTGGTACGGTGGCGCGGCTGGCGCAGCACAAGGGGCATGATGATCTGCTGGATGCGCTCGGGAGTGTGCTGCGTGAGCAGCCGCGACTGAAGCTCCTGTGGGTTGGTGATGGGTGGCTGAAGGAGGCTTTGCTAGCACGGGCTCGCGCGATGGGGCTTGTGGTGCGGGATGCGCGGCGGGGTGAGGCGAGCGCGGCTGAGGAGGAGTGTGCGCAGGTTGTGGTGACTGGGTTGCTGCCGCCGGAGCAGATTCCTTTGATGATGCGGGCGATGGATGTGCTGGCGCATCCGAGTTACCGCGAGGGGCTGCCGCGGACTTTGCCGCAGGCGCTGCTGAGTGAGGTGCCGGTTGTCGCGTATGACTGCGACGGGACTCGCGAGGCTTGCATTGATGTGGTGGCGGATGCGGAGCGCGGCACGGGGCGGCTGGTTGCGGTGGGTGATCGTGATGGGCTGCGCGAGGCGGTGCTTTGGATGCGGGAACATGCGGAGGCACGCGCGGCGATGGGGCGGCGGGGGCGGGCGATGTGCCTAGAGATGTTCGATGCGGAGGTGATGGTGGCGCGGTTGGAGGAGGTGTACAAGGGCGCGTCGCCGAGGCGGGTTTGAGCAGACTCACGGCGCCATACTGACGAACCAGCGGGCCGAGACGGCCCCAACGGTGATTCCGGTGCTAGGCACGCTGCCAACTGAACCACGCCATGTCTTTTCGCCCGGGCCTGTGTTTGCGGCGAGCAGGGGTGCGGCGGCAAAGGTCCGCGTGCCGCGATTGACCATGACGATCACGCGCTGGCCCATGAGCTCTCGCTCGAAGGCGAAGACGTCGGGATTGCCGCTGTCGATGTGGCGCACGCTGCCGAAGCGAAGCGTGTTGCCGATCTGTGGATCTTGACGAAGGCGGAGCCAGTCGCGGTAGCGTGCGCGCAGGTCCGCGTCGGGCTTCATTCGTTCGTCCTCGTTCGCGCCAGTGTCTTCCCAGGGCAGGGGCTTGCGGCAGGTGGGATCGTTCGCGCCCCAAATGCCATATTCATCGCCGTAGAAGATCATGGGTGCGCCGATGTACGTGGACTGGATCGCGACGCCGAGGAGCGAGCGCTCGTAGACCTCGCGCGGCGGGCGGCCTGCGTTGTAGGGCACATACTTCGCGTCCTTCTCGCGCGGTTGTTCGTCGCGGTTCTGAAGGCGGTTGTCCTGGTTGTAGCCGCGGCCGGGATTCCAGATCATGTTGACGTAGCGGTCGGTGTCGTGGCTTGCGAAGAGGTTCTGATGGACGAGCTGCGTCTGCGCCGGGTCGCTGGCGAAGGCTTCTTCGAGTCTGGCGGTGAGCTGCGTGCTGGAGACGGGTGTGGTTGCGCGCGTGCCGCTTGCGTCGGGCTTGGGGCGCTCGAGCTCGGCGTTGTTAAGCCACGCGAGCACGGGGTATGCGAAGGGGTAGTGCATCTGCGTGTCGAAGATGTTGGCGTCGGTCAGGCCCTTGGCTTTGCCCCAGATCTCGGCGATGGTGATTGCCTGCGGGTTGATTGAGCGCACGTGCTCGCGCCACGACTTCCAGAAGCGGTCGCCCACTTCGCCCGCGACGTCGAGGCGCCAGCCATCGATGCCGTCGCGCGGGTT
>JBBQGR010000376.1:0-3044 GCA_038323185.1 Phycisphaerales bacterium
GGCGTGACGAGCCTGGAAGAGATTGATCGCGTGGCGGGGGTGCGCTGAGGAGAGGGATGCAGGCAGGGAGGGGAAGAGCGAGACAGCGTAACAAGTGGAAAGTAGAATCCATCCACACCGCCCCGGATGGAGTGGAGGAAAGGCTCGCACAAGCGTTCCACACTTCCACCGGTTCCGCACGCCGCCTGCGGCGGCGTTGCTTCACCAGTGGCTACATCCCTTGGTCCCTTCGGGACCGGGTACGGCAGTATGCTTGAAAATGGCATCTCTCCCTTCGCTAATTCGGGCAGCAAAGTTCGACCTCGCGGCGTCGTGGCGCCAAGCATCGTTTCACTCTTCCACTGCCTCGCTGCCTCGCTCAATCGCTGCCTCGCTCTCAACCCCCCCTCTCCCGCCACGCGCCGAACTTCCCTCTCCACTCGCGCACCGCCGCGGCGTTGATCTTTACGCTCAGCACGCACTCTTTCTCCCACTCTTCCCCCAGCACCTCGCCCATCGGTGACACGACCATGCTGCATCCGCCGTAGTGCAGGGCGCCAGCCGCGGGCGCGCCGGGATTCGTGGGGTCATCGCCGACTCGGTTGACCGCCGCCACGTAGGCCTGGTTCTCGATTGCTCGCGCGATGTTCAGCGCTCGCCAATGCGCCAGCCGCACGCTGGGCCAGCACGCGCCGATGGCGAACATCTCCGCGCCGAGCCTGAGGCTCGCGCCGAAAACCTCCGGGAACCGCAGGTCGTAGCAGATCGCGGGCGCGACACGCAGGCCTGTGGCGGGCCAGTCCCAGACCGCCGCGTGCGCGCCGGGCTCAAACTTCTCACGCTCTCCCTGGAAGAGGTGCATTTTCGTATACTCGCAGAGAATTCCCTCGGGCTGATCGACGCCGCGTTTGGGACCCACAACGCTCATGATGTTGCGAGCTCTGCTTGCGGCCGCGGCCCCGACCGCTGTCGTTACTGTCCGTCCCCCTTGGACATAGCACCCGGTTCTGGCCGCGAGATCTAGGAGAAACCGGAGTGTGGAACCGTTTGCGTCCGCAGTCGTCTGAACGTTGAAGGAAAACCCGGTGGCGAACATCTCAGGAAGAAGGATGAAGTCGCCGGGCGTAAGAGGGGCCTGAGCCAGAAGTGCCGCGGCTCGCGCGTGATTGGCGTGGGGCTGCTCCCAGGAAATGTCCATCTGCACCAGATGGACGCACGCAACCCCCGTGGCGGCGGTTTCGCTCGCGGGCGAGCCACGATCAGACTGGCCCGGTACCGCCATCGCGCAACTCCTCACGAGACTTTCACGGGACAAATGACCACACGCCGAAACTCATTTCGCCCGCGACCGAATACAGACACGCACGATGCGTTGGGCCGCGTCGGCGAGCTGTCCACAACCCGAACTCAACCAGCCCAACCCAGCCAAGCCAACCTAGCCAGCCCAACCCAACCAGCAAAGCCCGAGTCCTGAACCTTCCTCACCTGTGAATCGTACCCATCTCCTCCTGTTCCCCCCTTCCCCCTTCCCCCCTTCCTCCCTTCCCCTCCATCTCCTCACCCTCAACTTTCGGAGCCACAGGTGCTCGTCATGGATTCCCAAAGCCCGGCACAACTTCTGACGCCCGTGCGTCGGCCGCGGCTTGTTCTCGCGAGCCGCTCACCCCGCCGCACCAGCCTCCTCACGTCCGCTGGCTTCGAGCACACCGCTGAGCACCCCGGCTTTGATGATGCGCCGCTTCGTCCGGGCAATGTCAGCCCCTCCGAGTGGGTCTCGTCGCTCGCATATCTCAAGGCATGGGCCAAGTTGCTCGAGCTTTTGTCGCGCGATCGAGCCGTCGGCGCGGCCGTGAACGCCGAGCCCCTCTGGGTCATCGGCGCCGATACGACCTGCGTGGTCGATGGGCTCATGGTCGGCACGCCCACGAGTGCCGCCGATGCGCGCACCATGATCACCGGCTTCATGGGCAAGACCCACGTGGTGCTGACGGGTGTGGCGATTGTCGACGTCCCCGCCGATCGGCGACTGGCTCCCAGCCGCCGCGTCTTCACAGATGAAGCCCGCGTCACGATGGGCTGGCTCAGCGATACCGACATCGAGTCCTACATCGCCAGCGGCCTCTGGCAGGGAAGGGCCGGCGCGTACAACCTCGAGGACCGTCTCGCGGCACGCTGGCCACTCACGTACGAGGGCGACCCGACCACCGTCATGGGCCTCCCGATGGCGCGCCTCACGCCGATTCTTGAATCGATGTTGGAGCGTTCGTCCCGCGCGGCCCGATTGCCCGCCTGATGCGATCCGTTCTCGCCATGACCGACCTACTCCACTCCGCGCCCGCGCCGACGGCATTTGCCGATGCGATATCGAGCGCCGCGCTTCCGTTGTCGCTCGCGACTGTCGGCTCGGGGCCGGTCGCGCCAGCGTGGCTGGTGGTGCCGATGGCGATCCTCACGATGCTCGTCATCGCGGCCCATGTGCTCGTGCTTCCAAAGGTCGAGATGCCCGATAGCCGCCGGCGCATTCGCACGGCCAACGGCATGCTGATGCTCTTCACGACGCCGATCTTCGCGTACGCGCTCGCGATCGCAAACCCCGCGAAGGATCAGCGCGCCTTCGTGCTCTCATGGATGATGGTCGCCGGACTTCTCGTGATCATCCTGCTGGTGGCGATGTTCGACATGGCCAACACGTTCCGCTTGCACCGCCTTCGCCTGCGGCAACTTCGCGGGCGGCTGCGTCCGCCGCGTGACCCGCAAGAGTCGAGCGATGAAGATGCAGCAGGTTCGCCGCACGACGCACGGGGCGAGTCCGCGTGAACAACACGCCGCGGGTAGCCCTTATTGGGTAGCCCGCCGGTCCCCGGCGGTCTTCGATTCACTCACATCGTCGAAGCGATTACTCAATCACAAGCCCGGCCTTCTCAAGCCCCGCCACCGGGCCGCGATAGAGACGCGTGACACCATCGCGTGAGAGGCGCCACATGCCGTCGACGCTCTCGAGCGTGTACTCCTCTGCGGGAGGTGTTGTTGCAACTTCCGCGCCGGGAATGGAACCAGGACCAAAG
>JBBQGR010000377.1:0-3039 GCA_038323185.1 Phycisphaerales bacterium
TCTGCGGGGACGCGGTGCCGACGGTTGAGCACCTGGAGCAGGGGAAGGTGCCGAGCGTTGCTTCGGACCTGGACCGCGCGCGCGAGAGCTTTCAGGATGCGCTGGAGGTTGCGGACCTTCTGGTGCTGGGGCGCGACAACATGGTTGTGAATCCGACGAAGCGGCCGTTCTGATCTGGCGAGGGCGGCGTGGTTGAGCGTTTTTGCGCGCGAGGTTGACGCATGACGATGACGCAGACTGCGGCGTGTCCATTGTGCGAGCGTGGCGCGAGGTGCGTGGCGGGCGCGGAGCCGCACCTGCTCGCGACCTTGGGCGAATCGTTTGCGATCCTGGGCGACAACCAGGGGTGCCCGGGCTGGATCGTGCTTGTGCTGAAGGATCACGCGGAGCATGTCGCGGAGCTTTCGGCGCGGCGGCAGGAATTGCTGTGGCGTGATGTCGCGGCCGCGGCGGGGGCGATCCGCGCGCACTTTGGGCCGGTGCGGATCAACTATGAGTGCCTTGGGAACCAGGTGCAGCATGTGCACTGGCATGTGATCCCGCGGCACGCCAGTGACCCCGATCCGCAAAACGCCGTGTGGGGCTGGGGCCCTGGGGCGCTGCGCGGCGAGATGAGCGACGCGGGCCGGTTGGAACTGGCCCGTGCGCTGCGATTGAGATTGGCTGGGGCGGGAGCGGGCTTGACCGCGCGTGATGGGGCGTGATGGGGCGTGATGGCGCGTGATGGCTACAGGTCGGCGATGATTTCATCCATGGCGTGGACGAGCTTGTCGTCGGTGTCGTAGGTGCCTCGGGCGATTTCGCCTTTGACGCGGTCGATCAGTTCCTGCCTCATGGGCGGGAGTTCACGGAGCTTGGCGATGTATGTGGCCATAAACGAAACCTCCACCTGGTCACCTTCCCGTTGGATTGGACTGCTGATCGTGCCGCCAACTGCCGAGCTCGAGCGATTCTGGGGCTCGGTAGAGGAGATGAAGCGCGAGGTGCTCATCGCCGAACGAGCCCCACCCACCACGGGACGCTCAGAGACTCGATCAGAGGCCACTGGAAACAGGTCCGACATGCCGACTCCTTCAGAGATCGCAAGGGGGCTTGACTGTCTCCGCAGTCACGTGCCGCCGGTACCATCTTGGACGCCTATCCCTGCGTCCGCTTGCTACGGTTTGGCCCAGTCGGGCATTCCGTTCGTGCGGAAGGTATCGACGGGGGGGAGAGCGACCCATCAAAAAGCATGAAGGTCTGTTCAAGTAGGTTAAAACCATGCGTCACAAAGGTTTATATCGGATAACCGCGGGTTGGACGCCACACATTTTGTGTGGCGTTCGGGTGTTGGGGATCCTCCTGACCTCTTCGCTCGCGGTGCTGACGGCCCCGATCTCTGGCTGCGCGGACAAGGCGAAGGAGCCCTTGAAGGAGCTCGACGCCATGCAGGGACAGTCCGAGGGCGTGTTCGACACGAAGCGATCGCGCGAGCGCCGCGCGAAGGCTCAGGAGTCTGCGCCGGACGAGAGTGGCGGATGGACCATCATGCTTGGGACCATCGCGGCGGGGCCGACGAGCCAGGTCGAGGCGATGGGGACGCTGAGCCGCGCGCGCGAGCTTGGGCTTGGGAGCACGCGGCTGGAGCGGCGCGGCGATCGATCGTTGCTGATGTATGGGTCGTACTCGGGTCCGAATGATCCGGGCGCGGCGCAGGACCTGGCGCGTGTTCGCGCGATTACGGCGGATGGGATGAGGCCGTTTGCGGGAGCGGTTTTGGCGCCGCCGATGACGGCGAGCTTGTCTGGCGCGATTCCGGAGTATGACCTTGGGACGGCGTATCGGCGGTTTGGGAAGCGGGCGTTGTACACGCTGCAGGTCGGGGTGTATCAGAAGGAAGGTGAGGAGGCGCTGACGGAGGAGGAGCTTGGTGCGATCCGGGCAGCGGCGGAGAAGGCCGCGCTTGATCTGCGGCGGACGGGGGAGGAGGCGTACTACTACCACGGCCCTCGGCGGAGCACGGTGACGGTCGGGCTGCTTGGTGAAGAGGACGCGGCACGCGGCGGGATCGTTCGAGATTCGCCGAAGGTGCGGGATCTGCAGCGGCGGCATCCGCTGAACCTTGTGAATGGTCAGGGCGTGCGGACGCGCGTGAAGGGGCAGGCGGAGTTTGAGCTGCAGAAGAGCTTTTTGGTGGCGATACCGGAGTAGGAGGGAAGGCACCGGGGAGTGTTTGCTAGATCAGGCCTGCTCCGAGTGCGAGGCCGATGGCTGCGAGCATGAGGCCGACGATGAGCCGGACGCCGCGGAGGGTTACTTTTTCGATGAGGCGTGCGCCGAGGAGTGAGCCTGCGAGTGCGGCGGCGCTGGCGGCGGCGACGAGGCCCCAGTGTCCTTGGCGTGTGATGTCACCGAGGCTTGAGGCTCTCATCGCGACGACGTAGACGAAGAGGCGTGCCAGATCCACGGCGACGGCGGCGACGACGCCTGTGCCGATGAATGACTCTTTGCTGAGTCCGGAGCGCGCGAGGAAGGCTGATCGCAGCGCGCCCTGGTGGCCGGAGAGTCCGCCGAAGAAGCCTGAGATGACGCCGCCGAGGGGGAGCCAGCGCGCGTCGATGCTCCACTTTGAGAAGCCGGGCCAGAGTTCGAGGACCGCGAAGCCGAGCATGATGAGCGCGATCACGAGCTTGAGGAGCGTGATCTCGAAGGTGTGGGCGCCGAGAGTCCAGGTTGTGAGTGGCAGCGTGCGAGAGGCGAAGAGTTCGAGGAGCCAGGCTCCGGCGAAGGCGGCGAGGATGGCTGGGAGGGCGAAGCGGATGAGCACGTCGCGGCTGGCGTGCCTTCCAACGAGCGCGAATTTGAAGAGGTTGTTGGCGAGGTGGACGACGGCGGTGGCGGCGACGGCGACGGGGAGTGGCATGAAGAACGCGAGGGCTGGCATGAGGAGCGTGCCGAGGCCGAAGCCAGAGAAGAAGGTGAGCGCCGCCGCGAGGAGCGCGACGAGGCTGACGACGGCGTAGTCCATGGGGGAGAGTACGGGGAGCGATTGAACGCGAC
>JBBQGR010000378.1:0-3035 GCA_038323185.1 Phycisphaerales bacterium
ACCACGGTCATGATGATGCACTTCCCCTTCGGCACACCCGCACGAACCCCTGGTATCGTCTCCGCAGCCATGCTCTTGGTGGCCACCGCCTGCGCGACCGCGTCGGCGCAGGTGCAGGATGTCGCGGCCTTCGCCGCCATCGCGACCGAGCGTGCCGCGCTCCACGCTGGCAACGGCTCCAACTTCTACCGCGTGGGCGAGCTGGCCTCGGGCGCACTCGTGCTGGTGGATGGTGAGGGCGGCGGCTGGTCACGTGTCTCGTACCCCTCCGACGCCACCGCTTTCGTCCGCGTCGAGGATGTCATGGTCGAGGGAACGTCGGTCAAGATCAAGGAACCCACGCGCCTGAAGGCCGCGAACAGCGCGGCCGGATACGCGGGCTCTTGGCGTGCCCTTCTCAGCCAGCCCCTCCCCGCAGGAACCGTGCTCAGGATGATCGAGCCCGCGAAGGACGGCGAGTCCGTCGTCGGCTATCGAGTACGGGCTCCGGACGTGGCCCGCGCCTTCGTCGAGACGCGCCTGCTTCGCAAGGCCACCCAGGCCGAGGCCGTCGCGATCAAGAGCCGCATTCCTGCGGCGCCGACTCCCGCGGCAACAACGCCAACGCCCGCAACCAGCCCAACCACTCCCGCAACAGCGCCGGGAACGGATCTCACCGCGCCACTGGCCACCACGCCCGGCGGCACCCCCACCGCGGCCCCGACCGAGACCGGCCCCGTCACCATCACGCAGCAGACGGCCCCCGGCGCAACGGCAACGACGCCGGTCGCTCCGGCTCCCGCCGCGCCCGAGACTCCCGAGCAGCGTCGCTGGTCCAACGTCAACAACCTTGAGCGCACGTTCCAGAATGTCTGGCGTCAGCCCATCCTCGCGGCCGAGGTCGATGAGCTCATGGCCCAGTACGACGCCGCGCTCGCTCAGGAGACCAACGCCAATCGCCGCCGCTCGCTGCAGCAGCGCCGCGATGCTCTCCAGCTCCGCGTGGACTTCCGCAACCAGCTCCGCACTATGGAGGAGAGTCGGGCGCAGATCGACCAGCAGACGATCCGCCTCTCGGATCAGATCCGCCAGCTCGAGGCCTCCCGCTACTACACCATCGTCGGCCAGCTTCAGCCCAGCACCGTCTATGACGGCCAGCGCTTGCCACTGATGTACCGCGTTGTCTCTGTCGGCGGCACCGCGCCGCGCACGCTGGGCTACATCAAGAAGACCGAACGCTTCGACCTCGACGCGATGCTCGGTCGCGTAGTCGGTGTCATCGGCGACGCGGTGATTGATCGCTCGCTCCAGCTCAACATCATCACGCCGATCTACGTCGATCAGCTCCGCTCCGACGGCTCGCGCGAGGCTTTGCCGACCGCCGATGGCTCGCCCAGCGTTCCGCCCGGGGCTGGCGCCGCACGCGTGCCAACCCCGGCACCCACCAGCGCGCCGATGAGTTGGCCCACGCCGCGCAACCTGCCCGCGCCCAACCAGGGCATCGTTCCTACTACGCCTGCCACACCTGGTGCGCCAGCAGATGCGCCACGGGCCGAGCCCACCGAAACCTCACCCGAGTGATCGAGGCCGCCCGCTGGCGGCCCAAAGATTGTGAGCCCTCGTGAGCAGCGATCCAACCGAAGTCTCAGGCACACCCGAAGGCAATGATCAGGCCCCGTCGCCCGCGGCCTCACCCTCGGACGCACCGGCTGGCGGCACGCTCCCCGGCGCACACGCAACCGGAGTGCGCGTGGCTTCGGGCGCATCGCTCTCGCCACTGACGCAGACCGCGATCGAGCAAGCCTGCGCTCAGGCGCAGGAGGGGCTCGCGGGCCGCACCGCCAACCTCGTCATGGCATTCTTCAGCACGCCGCACGTGGACCACGCGGGCGTGATCGCGATGGAGATTGCCTCAACATTTCCGGATGCGAGCGTCGTTGGTGTCTCGGCGCAGGGCGTGATCGAGGCTGACCGCGAGCACGAGACGGGCCCGGGCGTCAGCGTGCTTGCGATGTCGCTTCCGGGCGTGCGCGTGCACACCTTCACGTCCGAGCGCATGCCCGTCTCCGACGGCTCAGAAGACTCGCGAGCAAAGCTGGTTGAGGCCATCGACGCGTCTGATGCGCAGCGACTCACGCTCCTCTTCGCCGATCCCGCGAGCGTGCCGCTGGTGAAGCTGCTCCCCGCCTTCAACGTGGCCAAGGGTCGAGGCGCGCTGGTCGTCGGCGGCATTGCCTCCGCTGGCTCGAATGAGCCCGGAAAGAACGCGCTCATCGCCGACCGGCGCGTCATGCGCAGCGGCATGGTCGGCGTCACGCTGTCGGAAGTTGTGCCCGGCTCGCTCTCTGTTTCTGCCGTGGTCTCGCAGGGGTGCAGGCCCTTTGGCCCGGCCATGATCATCACCAAGGCGCAGCGCAACATCATCATGGAACTCGGCGGCCGGCCCGCGCTCGAAGCGGTGCAAGACGCCGTCGAGACGCTCCCCGACGAGGACAAGGAACTCCTGAAGCAAGGCCTCCTGATCGGCCGCGTGATCGACGAGTACAAGCCGCACTTCGGGCGAGGCGACTACCTCATCAGGAACGTGATCGCGGGCGACTCGCAGCGCAAGGCGCTCGCCGTCAATGATCTCGTCGGCGTCGGCCAGACGGTGCGGCTCCACGTGCGCGACGCGAAGACCGCCGACCAAGACCTCTCGCTGCTGCTCGATGCGCAGAAGCTCTACGACCGTCCCGCCGGCGCGATCCTCATCACGTGCAACGGCCGCGGCAAGAAACTGTTCGGCCAGCCCCACCACGACGCCGCGGCAATCTGCCGCGCCTTCGCGCCAGCGCGCTCGGGCCCGCAAGCCGCCAAGGCCGGACTCGCGATCGCGCCAAACGAGCGCCCGACACTCGCGCTCGCGGGCTTCTTCGCCAACGGCGAGATCGGCCCCATCGGCGCGGGCCAGAGCTTCCTGCACGGCCAAACGGCATGCATTGTGTTGCTGCGCTAGCGCAATATGGCCAAGTGGGGAAGTCGCCTTCTTCCTCGCCCACTCTACACCACTCGCCTCA
>JBBQGR010000379.1:0-3032 GCA_038323185.1 Phycisphaerales bacterium
CCACCTCGCCGCCAACGCCCTCACCACCGCCACGCGAGAGTTCACACTGGATCGCATGGTGGACGGCATGGAAGCGGCAATCCGGTACGCCGCCCTCTGCCGCGACGCCCGGGCGTAGGCAGTTCGCGCTACCGATCGCTCCTGCCGATAGGCACAAGCCCTTGCAAATCCAAGACTTCTGATGTCGCCACGGCGGCGTGTGTGAAATGTGACGATTTGCGCATATTTTCGGGCCCGATAGCTTGCGTGCTGCGCCAGCGCGTGTATTTTCTACAAGGGTGTTGTTCGATTCTCGTGGGGTAGGTCGGCACGGCCATCCCAATCGGACGCGAATTTGTCGCTCTGCGTTGGAGTCTGGACATGTCAATCTTCCGCAAGACCCGCACTCTGGTGCGAGCCTTCATGCTGCTGCCCGCGCTGCTGTTCTCTCTTTCGAAACCGCCGCACACTGACACGCTGGCGTCAGACCAGATCTTTTGAGTGAATAGGCGAGTCGTCGGATCACATCACGAGATCACCGCGCGCTCCCGATCTCGCCGCCCTCACTTTCGCTTTCCCACTTTTTGCGTTCCCTCTCTCTCTCCTCCGCCGCGTTTCCAATGGGAAACGCGGCGTCGTTTTTGACGAGCTTGCGCCGCAAGTCCTGGGCCACTCCGCGGCGTTTCTCCTCAACACCGAACGTCCTCGCGCACGGCATGATCGTGGCACGATCAGGGCATCATCAGGCCACGTTCACGCCAACAAATTTGGCGTGCTCGTGGCGCTCTGATTCGTGCAAGGCTTCGCATCACGGACAGGGCCATCACCGCTGCCGACGCGAAGCAAGCATCAGCATCCCAACACCAATCACCGCCGCGCCGCCCGGCGCGGGGATCGTGGCGATGAAGCTCACGAACTCGCGCTGGTTGGTCGTGCCGATCTGGCGCGTCCCCACACCAACGATCGTGCGGCCGTCGGGCGTGATGGCGTTGGCGTAGTGCAGGAGCGTCGTGCTCGAGATAACCACGCCGTTGCTCGTGAGCAGCGTCCGCAGGTCGCGAGCCGTGTTCCAGTCCAGCAGGATCGCCTGAACAAGCTGGATCGAGCCGAGGGGCTGGGTAAAGTTGTTCAGCGGGTCAAGCGTGTTTCCCACCGCCCCGACACCATACCCACCATTGGTCGACAGGCTGGTGATCAGGCAGACGCTGACATTAAGGCCCGACGCGCCCATGACGTTCTGCCGGACACCGTCACGCCACAGCGCACCGGGGCCCATGCTGTTGACGATGATCTGAGAGCCAAAGGTGCCGCCCACCACACTTCCATCGCCCGAGACCGCGCCGACCTTGGCGTAGAAGTTCTGTACGCTGGGCAACTGCGTCAGCCCGCCGGGCTGGGTGAAGCTCACGCCGACAGCCCCCTGGCCGTTGGACTGCATCCCCGCCAGCACCGTGCCGTCGCTCGACATGTTTGAACTGCTGGGCACCGTCGCGGCCGAGACGCCACCAAGACCGACCGGTCCCTCGGGCGTCAGGAACGTGACGGTCGCGCCATCCAATCTCGCAAGTCGCGGCCCCACGCTGCCGTCCGTCGTTGATCGCGTCCACAAGGCCGCAGACTGCCCATCGGCCGAGACGCCCGACGCCACGCCCCGCACGCCCGAATCGAGTGCGAAGGGCGTCTCCAGGACCGGAGCGCCGGTGTTGGTCCCGCGCCACATCGCCGGAACTCCGGGGTTGGAAGTGGTCGACGTGTTGGGAAGGCGGCCCGTCCAGCCGACGATGGCCGAGCCGTCGTAGCTCGCCGCGAGGGCGCGGCCAGCGGGCCGGTTCGGCGTTCCGTTCAGCATCGGCAGCAGCGACCGCGTCCAGACGCCGCTCTCCCGCCGCCAGACTACCGCCCGCTCGTCGGCAAGAGTGTTCGTACTTCCGACGATGACCTGGCCATTGCCGGAGATGCCGCGAGCCAGCGCCGAAGCCGCAACAAAGCCCCCCTCGCCCGGGACGGCGGTAGGGAGGAACTCAAGAGAGTACTGGGCCAGCGCCTGGCCGGACGCCGCCAAAGTCACCAGCATCGCAAGCAAAGCCGACCGAAGCAACTTGAACGTGGACATGACAAAGACCTCCCTTTGAAACACTCAACACGCGTCCGAACATGCACGAACAATCTGGACTAGATCTGACTCTTGATGGACGGTCCGGTGCAGACAGCTACCGCCGCCGCCCCGCCAAGACATTTCCTTGCGGCCTCCCCATCGCATGCCAAGGGTTTACCAGCCGCCCGCGGCCTGGGTTGCGACGCATGGCGACGCGCGCCCCCAGAATCTGGGGGGTCCTGCCAACCCGGCAGTCGGCGGCGGGGCATGCGGGCATTGGCCGTTGCCCGATCCGCCGCCGCCGTGATTTCTACTGCCCCTCGGCCTTCCACAGACGCGGCCGGGGGCAGCAATGACGAACATCTTCTCTCATGACGTCAACCCAGTGCCATTCTGGTGCTGGCACCGCACTTGCTCGTCTGTCCCACCATGACCAGAAGGACCCTCGTCATCGCCGTGACCGCCACGATCAAGGTGGTCAAATCGACGAACCACGTAGTTGCCCCCGGAACTGCGCCCCAGCTCATCCACCATCCTGCACCCTGAGCCCTCGCGCCCCAGGCCGTCGCAGGCAAGCCAATGCCGCACATGGGTTTAGAGCATCTCCCCAACCCTCGGCAAGGCCGGGACGCAAACGGGCCGATTGTGAAGGATTAGCGATTCACTCACAAACGTCGAAAGAGAGACTGATCCGCGCCCCGGGCATCCAACGTATAGAACGATGGCGCGGCGTACATCTCGGCCAATGAGCAGTGCCCATGGGCAGAACCAGAGCAACTCCAGACAGTTCGTAGAGTGAATAGAAGCGTCGAGATCGCGAAGAGGTAAACGTCCATGAGCAGGTAAACAGAGAGGCAACCAAGCCAGTCATTGAAGCCAGTAGTGATCGCAGTGTGTCGTGAAGAGAGTTGAAGACGGGTCGCCGCAGAGCGCGGCACAGACCCGCCGGGAAAGGACG
>JBBQGR010000380.1:0-3032 GCA_038323185.1 Phycisphaerales bacterium
GTGTTCTTGTCGCAGTTCTACGACGTGTATGGCGATGGGCGAGACGCTTTGCAGGGTGTCGAGTTCCTCAAGCGTCTCGGAAGCTCGGCGAGGCTCAACCTCCCGAATTGAATATCGAATTCGCGTTCCAGAATCGGCCGCACGCTAGATTCCAGAGTCCCTGGCCAGCCCCAGCCCCGGACACTCCGCATCGAGCGCGGCGATGAGGCTCGGGCCGAGGTCCGCGAGCTTTTTGACGCCCACGCCTCTCACTGTTGCGAGTGTGTCCATGCCTGCGGGGCGCTGCCGGCAGACTTCGTGCAGCGTTGCATCGCCGAAGATGACAAACGGCGGCACGCTGCGCTCTTCGGCGAGGGCCTTGCGCCAGCGGCGGAGCGCCTCGAAGAGTTGGTGCTCGGCATCGCTGAGGTCGGGGACATCGCGGCGCGGGCGTGGCTTGGCGAGTGATTGGCTGTCGCGGCCTGCGCCGCCGCCATTTGCGCCGCCACCGTTCATGAACGCGTTCATCTCCGCGTCCGCGCCGGACTCGACGAGCGTTGCGGTCTCCTCGTTGCGGAGCACGGCTCGGGCAGACGCCGCGAGTCGCAGCGTTGGGCGGTCGCCTTCCTCGCGCTCCATGTAGCCCGCATCGAGCAACTGGCCGATGAAGCCCAGGACCTGCGCCTTGGTGCGATCGCGAATGAGGCCAAAGGTTGAGAGGCGGTCGTGTCCGGTGGCGAGCACCTTGGCCGATTGCTCGCCGGTCACGACCTCGGCGATGTGGTTAGCGCCGAAGCGCTGCTCGCAGCGATAGACGCATGAAAGGATCTTGCGCGCGATCTCGTGGCCGTCCTTGATAGGCGCGACCTCGCCGAGACAGACGTCGCACGCGCCGCAGCTGGTTCCCTCGAGCGTCTGGCCGAAGTACTCGACGAGCGCGCGGTGGCGGCAGCGGTTCGCGGCGGAGATGCGGCGCATGTGCTCCAGGAGTTGGAGCTGAGCGCGGACGGAGGCCTGGCCTTCGGGCGTGCCCGAGCCTTCCTGCGGCATCTCGATCAGGCGGCGCCAGCGGATCATGTCCGCCGCGCTCGTGAACATCACGCAGTCCGCGGGCAATCCGTCGCGGCCCGCGCGCCCGGTTTCCTGCTGGAATGCCTCGACACTCTTGGGCATCGCGGCGTGGATCACGCAGCGCACGTCGCTTCGGTCGATGCCCATGCCGAAGGCGACGGTCGCGACAACGACGTCCAATCGCTCGCGCCGGAAGAACTCTGAGACCTTGGTCCGCGCGGCGGGAGTCATGCCCGCGTGGTACGCGCGGGCGTCGATCTTCATCGTCGTCAAGGACTCGGCGAGGCTCTCGGTATCCTTGCGGCTGATGCAGTAGACGATCGCGGCCTGGCCCTTGTGCCGCTGGATGACGGTCGCGGCCTGCTGCGGCAGGCTCGAGCGCGGCAGCACGCGGTACGTCAGGTTGGGCCGATCAAATGAGCCTACGAGCACGATGGGATCGCGCAGGCGGAGCTGCTCGACGATATCGTGCTGCACGCGGGGCGTTGCGGTGGCGGTGTACGCGCCGATGGGCGTTGCGGGAAGGACTTCTCGCAGTTCGCGCAACCGCCGATACTCGGGGCGAAAGTCGTGGCCCCACTGGCTGATGCAGTGAGCCTCGTCGATGGCGATGGCGCCGGGGCCGTTGCCGCTCGCGGCGATCCGCCGCAGCCAGGAGCGGAAGTAGTCGGAGACGGCGCGCTCGGGGGCGGAGAAGAGGACCTTGATCTCGCCGCGCTCAACGCCCGCGCGAGCCTCGTCGGAGGCTTCTTTGCTTCCCATCGAGTGCATCGCCGCGGCGGGCACGCCCGCGACCTCAAGGCCCGCGACCTGATCCTGCATCAGCGCAATCAGCGGCGAGATGACGAGCGTCCAGCGCCCGGTGACGAGCGGGGGAAGCTGGAAGCAGAGAGACTTTCCACCGCCGGTGGGGAGGACGGTGAGGGAGTCACGCCGCGCGATGGTCGCGTTGATGGAGTCGGCCTGCATGGGCCGGAGGGACTCGTAGCCCCAGTAGGTTCGGAGCGCGGCGAGGACCTCGGGACTTGAGTGCGTGGTTGGCGTGGTTGGTGTGGTTGGCGTAGTTGGCGTGGTTGCTGGTTCGCCACTGAGCTGCAAGGCAGCTGGTTCGTCGGCGAGTATGGATGGATCGTTGAGGGCCGACATGGTTTTAAGGGTAGGGAACGGGGGCGGGAGCAACAGGGAAGTGACGGGGTGATTGAGAGGGAGAGAGGGACGGGGACGGCAGAGGGAAGACACGGCCCGGGACGGCGATGCCACGAGGTGCGTGAAGGCTACATCTTGGAATTGGTGGAAGCAACCCGCGAGGGGCGATGGTCACGAACTTTGCGCACAGGGAGCGTCCGAGGGGTCAGATTTCTGTGTTTGCGGCTGGCTGCGGAGGTCGTGATGCAGGAGATGGAAACCAAGAGACCACGATCATGCGGCCGGAGCTTCGCATGATCGTGGCACTTGATGTTCGTGGCACTTGGCTGCTGGTCGTGGCACTTGTGATGACTGGCGTCATCGGCCTGGCTTACCGGCGGCGGCGGCTGGCGGTGAGGGCGAGTCCGACGAGAGCGAGCGCGGACGTTCCGGGTGTCGGGATGGCGGCGAGGCTGAAGACGACGTCGTTGTAGTCGCCGACGTTCTCGATGCCGGTCTCGGAGCGGAGGAGGTCCTCGGCGCCAATGTGGTAGGTCTCGCTGCCGCTCACAAGGCTGGATGCGAAGACGGCAAAGTGCTGCGTGGCTCGGTCGAGCGCGGTGCCGCCGCGGTTGCGGAGTGACTCCGAGAAGAAGACGTTGCCACCGCTCTTGAGATAGAGGCCGAAGCTGGCGCTGGGGGCGAAGACGGTCGAGCTGACGGCGGTGGCGGGACCAGCGAAGATGACGTTGAGCGTCTCGGAGCCGACGGCGTCGGCGCGGTTGAACCAGCCGATCTCGTTCTGGTTGGCGCGGCCAGCGACCTCGAGCAGCAGCGTGGAGTTGACCGAGCCGCCG
>JBBQGR010000381.1:0-3021 GCA_038323185.1 Phycisphaerales bacterium
TCAGAACCTGGCTGGAGTTTGGAGACGAGCACGAGCCCGGCCGCCGCCACGCACGAGGCCACCAACGAGCCAATGAGTTGGCCAGCGGGGATCGGCGGGATGGTCGGGTCGGTCTGTTGCATGTTCGGGCGTGTCAGGACGTGTCAGGACGTGTCAGGACAAGTTCGGGCGGGCTTGGGAGCGATCAACGGGCCGGTCGGAGGGGCCCAATAGTAGCCACTCGTTCGGGCAATTCCGCGCCCCGAGTGGGATCGGGGCCTGCTACTTCGCTCGGGGTTTGGGGCCGGAAGGTGGCGGGCTGTCGGTTGGCTTTCCGGGTGCCGGGGCATCCATCGCTTTGTACATGGCCGACGCGCCGCGGATCGTGCGGACCATGCCCCCAACAAGCCCGAACATCGCGCCCACCACGGTCCATGTTCGGCCGGAGCCGATGGCGTAGGTGTCCACGAGCCAGCCGGCGCCCGCGCAGACGATGAGGTACGCACCGAGCTCGAAGGCCAAGCCGTAGGCCACGGACATGGATGAGGTGGTGGTGGCGCCGCTGGACTTGCCTCCGGCGGTTGATGCCAGTGGCGACTTCGTGATCCTGAGGTCTTCGGGGATCTCGGGGCTGCTGACCGAGGCGCGATCCAGCGCAGCCTGAGCCGATCGGATGGCTCTCTCTGCGTGGTCGTACGCCCTGGCGTTACTGTCGTCTGCTGGAGTTGGATCGGGCGAGGTTGGCATCATGTGTCTGACGCTCGAGGCAAGTGCGATGCAAAGAAGAAGTCACAGGAAGGTCTACCCGGGGCACGTTACATCGCGAGCTTGAGCGCCCATTGGCGTGCGTGCTTGATGGCGTCGTTGGCCTTGGCGAGATCGCTGCCGCCGCCTTGCGCGGCGTCGGGCTTGCCGCCGCCCTTGCCGCCCATCACGGTGCATGCCTCGCGGATCCAGTCGCCAGCCTTGAGGCCCTTGGCGATGAGATCGGGCGGGACGGCCGCGGCGGCCTGGACCTTGCCGCCTTGCGTGTCGATTGCGAAGAGCATGACGCCCGCGCGGGGGCACGCGTCGCGCACGGTCTGCACTGCGGCGGCGAGGGCGTTGCGATCATCGCCCGCCTCGACGGTTTCGACGATGATGATCTCATTGGAAGTCAGTGCTGACTGCGCGAGCGAGCGAGCCTGCGCCACGACCTGATCACGAACGGCGCCCGCCGCGGCCTTGCCCGCGGACTTGACCCGCTCTTGCATCTCTGACACGACGCCTCGCACGCGCGCCTTGCGCCATGATGGGCAGACGGTGGCTTCGATCTCTGCGAGCATCTGTTGCACCGCGCCGGGGAGCGCCTCATCTGAAAGGGCTCGCATCGTCTCGGCCTTGCGCGAGAGCGTTTCGCCCGCGAGCACTGCGGTCTGCGCGGCCTCGCCCGTGAGGGCCGTGATGCGCCGCACGCCCTTGGCCACGGCCTCCTCGGCGATGAGCGCGAAGGACTGGATCAGCGCGGTGGAGGCCACGTGCGTTCCGCCGCAGAACTCGACGGAGAGCTCGTTCCATGCTGTGGATCCGGGGCTTGAGATGAGGTCTGTGATGGGCTGGCCGACGGCGACGACGCGGACGGGATCCGGGTAGACCTCGCCGAAGACGGCGCGAAGGCCGTTTATGCCCTTGGCCGCGGAGAGGGGAGCGATCTGCGTGTAGACGGTGAGGTCCTGCTTGATGCGCTGGGCAACCATGCCCTCGGCGCGCTCGAGCTCATCTGGCGAGACGGGCTGGTTGTGCGAGAAGTCAAAGCGCATGCGATCCGGCGTGACGAGCGAGCCCTTCTGGTCGATGCCGGGGCCGAGGACCTTGCGGAGGGCGAGGTTGGCCAGGTGTGTTGCGGTGTGGTTGCTGGCGGTGCGGAGGCGGCGGAGCTTGTCGATATCGAGGCTGATGGTGTCGCCCACGCGCAGCTCGCCCTTGGAGACGTGGCCGATGTGGAGGATGTAGCCGCCGAAGGCCTGCACGTCCTCGACGATGAACTCGCCGCCGTGCTGGCGATCATGGACGTTGGCGCGGCTCTCGGCGATGACGGTCATCTTGCCGCCATCGTGCTCTTGCCCGCCCATGGTGGCGTAGAAGCAGGTGCGGTCGGTGACGATGCCGATGTGCTTGCCCTTTGTGAGCGTGACCTTGCTGTGCTCTTCAAAGCTGTGGCCGTTCCAGATGGCGCGCACGTGGGCCGAGAGGCCCTTCATCTCGAACTTGGCGGAGTCGTCGGTGGGCTCGATGTGCAGGTGCCGAAGGCGGGCAACCTCATCGCCCGAGAGCGTGATGGCCTTTTCGCCCTCTTTGGTCTCGGTGGCGCGGCTGCGTTCTTTGGCGGCTTCCATGAGCTTTTCAAAGCCGGTCTCATCGACGCGAATGCCGCGCTCCTGGGCCATCTGCACGGTGAGGTCGACGGGGAAGCCGAAGGTGTCGTAGAGCTTGAAGGTGTCCTCGGCGGAGACGACGGGGCTCTTGCTCGCGACTTCCTCGAAGAGCTTGATGCCGCGGTCGAGGGTCTTGCCGAAGGATTCTTCCTCTTCGAGCAGGACCTTGATCACGCGAGCTGGATCCTTTTTAAGCTCGGGGAAGGCGTTGCCGAACTGCTCGACGACGGTGGGGACGAGCTGCGAGAAGAAGCCCGAGCGCGCGCCCAGCACCTGGCGCCCGAAGCGGACGGCGCGGCGAAGGATGCGGCGCAGCACGTAGCCGCGGCCGATGTTGCTGGGCAGAGCGCCGTCGGTGATCGCGAATGTCAGGGTGCGGATGTGATCGGCGATGACGCGGTAGGCGGTGTCGACGTTGTTCTTGTCGTCGGCGCCGAGCTTGCCGCGGTAGGGGCGGGCTCCGGTGAGCTGCTCGATCTTTGCGAAGATCGGCATGAAGACGTCGGTGTCGTAGTTGCTGCGGACGTTCTGCAGGATGCTGGTGAGGCGCTCGAGGCCCATGCCGGTATCGACGTGGCGCGCGGGGAGCGGGCGGAGCGTGCCGCTGGCCTCGCGGTTGAACTGGATG
>JBBQGR010000382.1:0-2993 GCA_038323185.1 Phycisphaerales bacterium
CGCAAGAGGCCGGGTTTGCGGTCATAGCCCGGCTCGCCGGGCTTGATGCCTTCGACCTCGGGCGGTCGCCAGATGACCATGCCCAGGCCCGCCCCGACGAGGATGAGCGCGCACGCGCCGACGCCGATCTGGGTCGCGAGGCCCGGCGTCCAGTATCCCGGCGATGAGTGCCGCACCCACGCCGCGCCGGACTCACCAACCGCCGCCGCGAAGAAGTAGCCCGCGGGCATGAGCCCCATCGCGAGCGTGTTGCACACCGCGAGCGCGCGCCCGCGCATCGAGTCCGTCACGAGCATCTGCAGCGCGGACATCGAGGAGTTGAACGCCCACATCCAGAACCACCCCACAAAGAACATGAACCCGCCCGCGACCCAGACGTTGCTCGTCGCGCAGAAGATCAGGATCCACAAGCCGCCCAGGAGCACCGACAGCGGAATGACGTGGTGCTTTGGATACCACACGGGCACAAAGCGCAGGCAAAGGCCGCCCGTCACCGCGCCGATCCCCATGATGCCCGTGAGGGCGCCGAAGGCCTTCGCTTGGTACTGCGGATCAAGCTCATACACCTGCTCGACAAAGATCGAGAGAAAGCGCAGCACCGGCGTTCCAAACGCCGCGAAGATCGTCGTCGCAAGAAACGCCGCCCGCGGCCCGCGCTCCAGAAACACGAACCGCATCGCACTCTTGACATCCGCCCACATTTTGCGATGCCACCCCGGCTCGGCATCCGGCGCGGGCGCATCCGGAGTCTTGAGCACCGCCACCATCACCCCGATGAACGAGATCGCGTTGAGCATGAAGAGGGCCGTGGGGCTCCAGATGCCCATGATGATTCCCGCGAGCGCGGGCCCAACTGCCCGCGCCGCGTTGAACGAGATCCCCTGCAGCGTGATGGCCTTCACAAGCTCATCCCGCGGCACAAGCCGCGGCACCAGAACCTGCCACGCTGGCGTGTTGAACGCGATCGTCACCCCTTGCGCCAGCGCGAGGCCGATCAGGATCCAGGGCGTCGCAACATCAAGCCACACCACCGCTGCGAACGCGAGCGCAATCACCATCATCACCGCCTGCGTCACAATCAGCAGCGTCCGACGATTGACACGGTCTGCCACGATCCCGCCGAAGATTCCCAGCACCAGCGACGGCAGCAGGTGGGCCGCGCCAAGATAGCTCGACCAGACCATCGACTCGGTCTTCTCGGTGATGATCCACTGCGTGCCGACAAACTCGAACCAGTTGCCAAGGTACGAGCCGCACGAAGCAAACCACACGATGCGAAAGTGCTGATGTCTCAGCACACCCCAGCGGTGGGGGGATGCGGCCGCGCTCGGTAGGGCAGGGTCAGAGTTTGATGCGGCGCTGGACAGGGCGAACTCCGTTCCCGCTGGAAGCGAAGTTTAGCGCCCCACAAGAGACCGAAGTTCGTCACCACAGCGATCACCAGCTCAGCCGTGCCGCTCGGTGCCCTCCGTGGTGGACCGCATTCTGCTTCACTCAGCAACCGTCGAATACCGACACTCGCGCACCCCCGCAAACACCAGCAGCTCGAACGCGAGCATGCCCAGAAAGTACGATCCTCCCAGCCCCGCCAGCGGCACAACATCGCTCCAGTGCAGCGTCACATCCACATACGGTCGAAGGTCAAGAGAGCCGCTGGGCGCAATACCAAAGAGCCGGGCTACAGAAAACAGTGTCGCAAGAAAGATCAGCGAGAGCCCGCCGCAGAGGAGCCAGCCGACGCTCGCGTGCGAGCAGAGCTGCGCCGCAGCGGGTGCCGTCAGCCGCCACCCGCGCCGCGCCGCGAAGAACCGAATCCCGCGCTCCTCAATCCACGTCAGCCCAAAGAGCAGCAGCGCCACCAGCAGCACCTCCGCCAGCGGCGTGAAGATCATCGCCAACGGCTCACGCCATCCACCCACGCCCCGCGCCGCACGGGCAGGATCACCGACGAACGTGCCAGTCCAAGGACCGACCATCACCGCCGCGGCGAGCACAAGATTGATCCATCGCAGCTGGCTCGAATGCTGCCGCTCAACGCGCATCATCGAGAAGAGCCTGCGCGGATGCCGCGCCGCAAGCCAAGACGACGCGAGCCACGAGAAGAGCCCCGGCCTGCGCTGCCACGGTGTGCCGATCCTCGAAGCGGGAAGCGAAGTCGAAATCGGCCGCGCACACTCCGGACAGGTCGCAGTCTGCGGCAGCCCCGCCAGTCCGTAGCCGCATGTCTCGCAAAGAAGTGTTGTTTCGTCCATGGGTTTGCTGTACGCGTTCAGAAGGATGATTCGCGGCTCATCTCAGGATACGGACCGAGCGGGCCGCAGGTTGCGGCGCGGCGTCAACTCCCGCACGCCACGCCGCGGTGCTCATCGCCCCGGCCCCACGCGCATCGCATCGCGCGAGATCGTGATCGTTTCGCGCACGCGCGGCCGCCGGTCCCAAGCGCTCCCGCATTCCGGGCAGGTCGCCATGCCGCTCGCGTCGTCTTCGATTGCTTCGCCCATCTCGTACAGGCACGAAGGGCAGCGGCCCGCCGCGATCAGCGACAACCGTGTCGCGCGAGCATGATTCGAGAATCCGCGCGCCGCCCACAGCACGATCCAGATCGCCAGCAAGATCAGCGTCGAGGCGATCGGGCTGAACGTTGTGAGCGCCACGAAGAACGGCCCGAAGACCAGCGCGAGCGTCGCGTACGCGATCGGCACACCAATCAGCAGCATCAGCGGCAGCGTGGTGCTGCGCGGCAGCGCCCACCAGAGCCGAATCGCGAAACTCAGCACGCCACCCTCGCCGCGCGGGGGCGGGATCCAGATCGCGTGAACGCGAGCGGTGCGGCCTTGATCGTCTCGGGTGCGATAGCGGAACATGAGCCTGATTCGTCCGCCGCGCCTGTTGAGTTTCAGCGACCAATCGGCGCAGTCGGCGCGGCACCGGGAAGCTCGAACGAAATCAGCGGCAGAAGCCGCTCCAGCGTCTTCTCACCCACGCCCCGGACC
>JBBQGR010000383.1:0-2985 GCA_038323185.1 Phycisphaerales bacterium
TGTTCCGTCGCGTGATGTGGGATGAGGAGTGGATTGCGGTGGCGGGCGAGATTGAGAGATTGCTCTGCCTCGCTGGGGCAGGGTAGATCGAGATGTGACCACGGATTCCGCGTCGGACCACTGCGCGGTCGCGCCGCTCCACCCGTGGCCCAGTCCTGCGTCCCTTCGAGACTGGGGATTGATGTGATACGGGTTCGGCGTGACAATGGCCCTAGGTCGTTAAACGAAGAGGTGGATGCGAAGACCTCCGGGGAGCGGCGGGCCGATTGCGGCGGTGGTGATTGCCTGCAACACTTCGTAGTGCTGGTGTTTGTAGGCGTTAGTCTTGGGAGTGCAGCTTCGCCGCTACCGCCCGGCTAATCACCTTGGCCGCTTCACGGCTTGAGAGAGCTGGAAGGGCTGAGGAGGGCCGAGAAGTGTTGAGGTTGGCCGAGGGCGCGTGAGGTTGGCTGGCGTTGGTGGCGCGATTACTTCTTGGTGACGATGAGCTCGTAGACGGGCGGGAGCTGCACGAAGCTTCCGGGGTCACGGCTGGCTTCGTCCCAGGCTTCGAGGAAGGCGGCCTTGTCGTCGGCGGTGATGAAGCCGCCATCGATGAGGCGGGGAAGGAAGCTCTGCCAGAAGGTGCTGGGCCAGTGCCACATGGTTTCGCCCGGTCGGGCGATGCGCTGGACGACGTTGAGGTCGGTGAGTTCGAAGCCGTGCTTGATGAACATGCCGGGGAGCTTGGCCATGATGTCGGTGTCGCCGCCGCGAGAGCGCCAGGAGGCTGCGACGGCGTGGACGACCTTGCTGAAGGCTTCGCGGCGAGGAGCGAGGGTCATGGCGCGGTCGTAGTTGAAGTAGTCCTGTACTGCGACGCGGCCGCCGGGCTTCACGAGCTGCGCGAGTCCCTTGACGACATCTTCCGGGCGCGGGACGAAGCAGAAGACCCAGCGTGCGTAGGCGACATCGATGTTGCCCTCTTCCTCGGCGAGGGCGGGGAGCATTTCTTGCACGTCGCCGAGGACGCGCTCGATGTTGTGCTGCTTGCGGGCGCTCTCCTGATCGTGGAGCTGCTTGAGGAAGGTTGCGGACTCGTCAATGGCGATGACGCGGCCCGTAACGCCGACGATCTGGGCGAGGTCGAGCGCGGCGTGGCCGGGGCCGCAGCCGATATCAAGGACGGTCATGCCGGGCTGGACGCGGGCGCGCTGCCAGAGGTTGTGGGTCGCGGCTGACCAGAGGCGGTGCTGCAGACCAAGCCGCGCGGACTCATCGGCACCGGTGCCCAGAACGTAGTCGGCGGGACCAGCGGGCTCTCGAATGGCGCGGGCGGTTGGCATGGGTGAATACCTTAGGCGAAGTTCGGGCTGGGTTGCGGCGCGGGTTTGGGGAAGGGTTGCAGACACTTCTTCGTCGCTTCCCTACGCGGGCGATGCCTCATCGTTCTGGATCGGTGAAGATCGTGTGAGGAATGCAGGGAAGTCCTTGGGATGCCTGTCGTTGGTGGCAGGACTGGCGTGACTGGCGTGACTAGCGCAGATGGCGCGGCTGGCGTTGGTGGTGTGCGCGGCGTGGGTGGGCGATCTCGGACGTTGGTGCGGGGACGCGATGCGGGGCGATCGCGTTGCCTGGGATTGATGCGGGGGGGGCGTGGGTGGTTGGCGTGAGCCACGAGCAGCCCGCCGGGCTGCTGCGGTAACATGAAAGAGTAGATGCGCGGAGTGTACTTTCCGGGGGCGTCGTCGCTGCGCTTGCTCCTCCACCGGCGGGCTGCGAGACTTGAGGCTTTGGGCCTCGAAGGAGCATGGCTCGCGGTGGGGCAGAAGCCGAGACGAAGAAACACGCCGCGGAGTGGCGTGGTACTCGGGGCGGCGAGTTGCGAACTTTCTGGCTTAGAGGGGGCAGTTGCCCGAGACAACGAACTGCGCGAGAAGCTGCGCGTCGGTGAGGTCCGCGTTTTCGTCGCCGTTAAGATCGCCGCTGAGCCAGTTTGATTCGGGCGTCAAGGTGCCGACGAAGACTTGGGCCATCTGCTGCGCGTCGAGGAGATCGACGTTTTCGTCCTGGTTGAAGTCGTAGTCGCAGCCGGGTTCGGTCGGTGGAAGGGGGGTCACGTTGGCGACCATCAGCACGACGTTGTACGCCTCGTCGGCGCTCGCGGGGTTGCCTCCGAAGAGGGCGGGGTCCTCGAAGTCGCCGTCGTTGTCGGTGTCGTACTCGATACGGGCGGAAACGACGAGGCCGCCGAGATGCTGAGGCGCGGCGGTGTCGAGGGCCGTTGTGTCGGCGTTGTTCCAGGCGGCTGAGGCGGCAGAGCCGCTCCAGATTGCGGCGCTCGAAACAGAGTCGGCGTCGGCGACGTGGAGCTCGGCGATGCGGTAGGTGCGGCCGGAGTTCTGGCCTGCGAAGGTCTGGCCAACGCGCGCGTCCAGATCGAGCTGGTAGCAGAAGTTGGCGGGGTCGTAGACGGCGCGGATGAGCGAGGCGACGCGGTCTTGCACGATGGACTGGCCATCGCGGCGGTTGAGCGAGGTGGTGGCGATGAAGTAGATGTTGCCCGCGGCGTCGAAGGCGGGGGAGGAGAGTGAGGGGCCAGTGGAGCCGAGGGAGGTCTCGGTGATGGCCGCGAGGCGGCCGATGGGTGCGGCGTCGATGATGCCGTCGCCCTCGCCAGCGTCGGCGGTGTTGGGAGTGCCGTCTGCGCCGTAGTCGCCGAAGATGGGCTTGCCGCTGGAGCCGGCGGGATCAACCCACGCGGCGAGCGTCCAAGCGACGGGCGAGGCGGGGGAGGCGGGGTCGAAACGAGCGACGACGATGGCGTTGTACGGGTTGATCGGATCGGGCGTCGAGCCGGAGTAGGCGACGCCCGACACGAGTGCGCGGCCAGCGGCGTCTTGGCCGATGGCGGCGGGGCCGTTGCCACCTCGGAAGGAGACCTGGCTGTCGTAGCCGCGGAGGGCAGAGCCAGCGATGTTCCAGGAAAAGGGATCGCAGAGGTCT
>JBBQGR010000384.1:0-2973 GCA_038323185.1 Phycisphaerales bacterium
CCTCCACCTTCCGGTCTTGCTCGCCCAAACGCTCGACGCTCTTTCCCCACAGCCCAATCAGATCATCGTCGACTGCACCGTGGGCCTAGGCGGGCACGCCGAGGCGATTCTCGAACGCCTCAAACCTCACGGTCGGCTCATCGGCATCGACTTGGATACGCAGAACTTGGCCGAAGCCCGCATTAAGCTCCAGCGCGTTCGCGGGCGTGAAGGCAGCGTGCGCTTTGATCTGATCCACAGTAACTTCGCCGCGCTGCCCGAAGTGCTCAAGGGAGCTGGCGTCGAGCTCGGAAAAGTCGATGGCGTTCTGGCCGATATCGGCGTCGCCAGCACCCAGATCGATAACCCCAGCCGCGGATTCTCCTACCGGCGGCCTGGTCCGCTGGACATGCGTATGGACCCCACCCGCGGCGAGCCCGCATCGACCCTGGTGAACACGCTGAGCGAGGAAGAGCTCGCCGACGCGCTGCTGAAATACGGCGACGAGACCGACGCTCCCCGCATCGCTCGTCTCATCGTTCAGCGGCGTAAGCATCAGCCGTTTACAACCACCGAGCAGCTCATGGCGCTTGTATGCGAGGCCCGCAACTTCACCATCGAGCGCGCTGCGCACGCCAAGCTCCACCCCGCCGCACGCACCTTCCAGGCCATCCGCATCATGGTGAACACCGAGCTGGATAATCTCGACCAGCTCCTGATAGACCTGCCCCGCGTGCTGAAGCCCGGAGGCTTGGGCGCGATCATCACATTCCATAGCGGAGAAGACCGGCGGGTCAAGCACGCCTTCCGCGACGGCCAGCGTGCGGGCATCTACTCCGCCGACGGGCGTGATCCCATCATCGCCGAAGAGTTCGAGCAGAAGCGCAACCCTCGATCACGCGCGGCCAAACTGCGATGGGCCAAGCTGGCCGGGTGAAGCGGCGTCTGAGAAAGCCACACGATCATTACACCTGATGATCTTGAAGGTTCAGGCCGAGAGATGGTCGTCCGACATCAGAGACTCGGGCCGGAGAACGATTGACGGGTATCGTTCGAAATCGACAAGCGTGACTTCCGCGTCGGCTGCGCGCTGAAGATGTCCGACTTGCCAATCGCTCACGATGTGGGAAGGGCAAGAGCCCCTCAAAGCCGAGCAGGCGATGGCGCTCCGCAACAACCGCGAGATCAGGGCCCAAGTTGAGCAGATCGTCGCGTCGCGGGCCAACTTCGTGCAGGCGGGCCTGTTGCCCAATCTCGTGGTAGGGCTGACGCTGCGATTCCCCTTCGACCCTGTGAGTGGTGGCTCGTTCATCGGGGCGCAGGTGGCGCAGCCGTTCTCGGCGGTTTGGCTCCGTGAGGGCAAGGTCGAGGCCGCTGATGCCCGGCTCAATCAAAGCGTGCTCGACATCTCCGACAAGGCCCTTGGGCTGGTGACGGAGGTGAAGGCTATGCAACCGCGGATTGCCTTCGGCCAGAGCGCGCTGGCGCTCGGTGATGAGAACTTGGCCACGATCCAGAAGTCTATCGACTCGCTCGATGCCCGCGTCCGGGGCGGCGAGGGCACGCCGCTGGATGTCAACCGCGCCAAGCAGCAGCAGGCGAAGGCGCAAGCTGAGCGGGCCGTTGTTCTGCGCGACTTGGCCAAGAAGCGTCGGCGGATTCTGGAGTTGGTCGGCTTCGCGAGCGAGGTCGCGGAATGAACAGCCGGTTTGAACGCTGCTGGCACGAGCGCTCTCTTCATCGACGAAGCTGGTGCGATCACGCTCGCGGGTTCGCAGCGTCTGGATGTGGCCGCCGCTCGCTCGATCGGCGAGGCACTTCGTGCCGACCTTTCCGTCGAGGAGAAGAGCCGTCTCAACGACTTCGGGCTGGGGGCCGATTTTGAGCGCGACGTGGATGGCGCGAAGAGCATCGGCCCGGTCATCGAGGTCGGCATCCCGATCTTTGATACGAACGCCGCCCAGATTGCCAAGGCCGGTTCGCTCGCCCGCACGGCGCTCGCCAAATACGAGGCCAGCTCGCAGCGAGCCGTGCGTGAGGCCCGCGTCGCGTAGGTCGAACTCGACAGCGCCTCGCGGCTCGCGGAGCAGTACCGCGCAAGCGTTCTCGCGATCTCAGGGCGGAACCTGACGCTCGCAGAAGCCGCGCTCAAGTCCGGGCAAGCCGCCGTCACGGTGCTGCCTGAAGCGCAGCGGGAGTGGGTTGATGCCCGACGCACGTTCAATGACATGGAACGAGACGACGCCCTTGTTCGGATTGCGCTCGAACAGGCGGTGGGGGGAAGTTTGTTCTAACGCCAGCCCATTGGTCGAGCCGTGCGAACCCCACGGCGGTGGTTGACGTACATACTCCTGGGGAGTATGCTTCTATCAAGGAGATTCGCATGAACACGACGACTGAAACGATCAAGACCATCACGCTCGCGATCGACGGCATGAGCTGCGGGCATTGCGTGCAGGCCGTGACCAAGGCTCTTTCGGCGGTGCCGGGGCTGAAGGTTCATTCGGTGGTTGTGGGTTCGGCGGTGATCGAAGCCAGCGACAGTCTGGCGACGAGTAAGGCGGTAGCCGCGCTCGATGAGGCCGGGTACCCGGCCAAGACGCTGGGCGTTGATGCCGCCACGGCTGCATCAGTCCCCACGAAAAGTGGTGGTGGCTGCTGCGGCGGGGCGATGAACGCGATGCCCGGTGGCGTTGGTGTGGTGAAGGCCTCCGGCGGCTGCTGCGGGTAAGTAGATGAGCGAATATTGAGCAAGGGAGCGACGGGGATGGCGAAGGGCAAGTCGAGTACGAGCGCGTCTGTGCGTGCAACGCGCTCTGTGCTGCACGGCGCGGCGTGCGGGTGCAATCTTGGAGCAGCGTCCGCCTCGGAACGGGCACGCGCGGGTTCTGGTTCGGGCGCGCACGCGGTCGGCGTGGATGCGGCGATCAAGGCCGCGAATCTGAAGCACTTGCGGCGGATCGAGGGGCAGGTGCGCGGCATCGCGCAGATGGT
>JBBQGR010000385.1:0-2955 GCA_038323185.1 Phycisphaerales bacterium
CACTCGTCGTTGGGCTACCGGCCCCCCGCGGCGGTCGCGGCGACGCTGGCCGGCCCGCCGGTCGCGGCGGCGCCCCGCCCGCCGGCCCGGCCCGCGTCGCCCCCCCCTGCAGCGACCCGCGAACACCAACACCGACTCTCATAGACACTGGTACAGAAAATGGGGGCAGGTCACTCTGAACCACGCCTTGATGAACCGATCTTGGCAATGGTGACCAGAGTCGGATCGGAAGCGTGAATTGCCTCGGATCATCAAACGCCAGCACCGGAGAGTGGTAGCTCACCAGCACCAACTCCCGGCGCGGGGCGCTGAACGTGTGCAGAACACCCCGGTTGAACACCACGACATCCCCCGCCCTCGCCGACAAGACCGTCGAGCAGGTGCTCCTGACCGATCTCGACAAGTTCAGCTTCATCTCGGCGGTGCAGTGCAAGGGAATCAGCGAGTTCATGCAGGGCCTGACGGGCGACGCGGGGCTGGCGAGCATCATCCACTCCTCAGCGCTCTGGGCCATGGCGGTCGCGGCGGTCATCGGCATTGTGTTCGAGATGGTCCGCGTCTTCACCAAGAACTAGAGCCCGATCTCGCCGGTTGCCATCGGTCTCGGGATGGTCCTACCACCGGACTCGACGTTCTGGATGTTCCTGGGCGCGGGCTTCTTCTCGACCATGGGCAAGATGTACAAGGCTCGCAAGGAAGGTCTGGGCTGGAAGCTCTGGGTCGACGCGCACGAACCGATCTGCGCCGGGATCATCGCCGGTGCCGCACTCGTGGGCAACGGCGATGTGCTGGTCAAGGTATTTCTGCTCGGGTGATCGCGCCATCATTGTTCGCGGGATTAATCGATGTTGTGGCGGACCTGCTCGTAGTTGAGGCCCATAATCCGTCATGCCACAGACCATCATTGTGACCGGAGCCTCGCGCGGGATTGGGCTTGAGATGTGCCGCGTGATGGCGATGCGCGGCGACGGCGTGATCGCGACGGCGCGAACGACAACACCCGCGCTCGCCGAGCTTGCGTTGGTGCATGGCGTCGAGGTCATGGAGTTGGAGGTGACGGATGCGGCGTCGATCGCGGCGATGGCGCGCCAGCTGGAGGGAAGGGCGATTGATGTGCTGATCAACAACGCGGGCGTGAGCAGCGTCGCGAAGACGCTGGGCGAACTGACGATGGAGGAGCTGCAGCGCGTCTTCTCGATCAACGCGAGTGCGCCGATGCTGGTAGCCGCGGCACTCCTGCCCAACCTGCGTCTGGGCGCGCGGAAGGTTGTCATGAACATCTCAAGCCAGCTCGCGAGCATCGCCAACAACAAGGGCGGGTCGACATTGCCGTACCGCGCGAGCAAGGCCGCGCTCAATCAGCTCACGGTCTGCATGGCCAATGAGCTTCGGGCGGATGGATTCTGCTGCGTCTGCGTCCATCCGGGCTGGGTCAAGACCGACATGGGTGGGCCCAACGCGCCGCTGACGCCGCCGGAGTCGGCGGGGTACCTTGTGCGATTGCTGGATGGTCTGACGCCCGACAAGTCCGGCGCGTTCCTGAACTACGACGGCGCGACGATGCCATGGTGAGCCGCTTCAGCGCTGCGAGTCCGAAGAGGTCTGAGCAATGCCAAGCTGGCGCAGAAGAAGTTCTGCGGCGACCTTCGGGGCCATGTCGCGCGAGGCGCGGAGCTTCGGGGTCAGGCCCTTGCCGAGCTTGACGGAGTCGTTGGGTCCCAAGTACTGGAACGCCGGCGCACGCAGCACCCAGCGTTGACCAACGTCGACTTCGCGGGTCAGCGTCGGGCGGCCGCCGCTCGGCTCGCCGATGAGTGTGGCCCTTCCGGACTGCGCGAGGATGTCGGCGAGCATCTCCGCAGTTGAGGAGGTTCGGCGCGAGATGAGCACCGCGACGGGGCCGGTGAAGGCGCCGGGCTGCGGGGGCATCGCGATCGCGATGATGTCCTCGGAGTCGAGAACTTTCATGAGGTCGGTCTGCGTGGTCTCGCGGTTGACAACCGTGTAAGGGAGCAGCAGAGGCTCGGCGGGCGTGGATGAGAGTGAAGGAGGCGGAACGGCAGTGCCCGATTCGGATCGCCATGTGATGCCCGGAGCACGCTGGTACATGCGTGGACCGACGAGGGTGTGGCTGGTGAGCGTGCGGTCGGCCAGCCATCGCAGGACGCGCACGGAGGCGAGGGTGACGCCGGGGCAGGAACGCAGATCCAGGATCAATGCCGCAGGGCGATTCGCCAGCGCCTCGGCGAAGGCCGCGTCGACCCAATCGTCCTCGACGAAGCCCTCGAGCCTGATGGTGGCGATGCGCGTGGAGTCGTCGAAGGAGACCCTGAAAAGACGGGGCACGTCCTTGTGTGCCGCGAGAAGGGGCGACATGGCACCTTCGCCCTTGGGGTACATGAGCGGGAAGCCGAACTTGATGTGCTTGCGTGCGGCGACGCCGGTGGCAAAGAGGAACTCGACATCGTCCGCGGCCTTGGCGGCGCCGGCGTCGAGATCGTCCAGGTATTTGGTGATCGTGGCGGACTCGGCCACGGCGGGGTCAAAGAGCATGCCGGGCAGCACCTGACGGGCGCGCGCCACGATCGCGCGGTAGTCGACGATCTTGCGAGGCGGCGGCTCCACGCCCTCGGGCACGTCGATGCGGTCCAGCGCCACGAGTCCGAAGAGGCGATTGTCGCGGGAGCGGATCTCGATCGGGCCGCGGGTGCTGTGGATGATGGTCGGGATCCGGAGTGAGGAGAGGCTGGCGACTCCAATTGTGCCGCGGCCGGGCTGGCCGTCGAGAGGCAGCGTTGATTCCCACGTGAGGATCATGCCGTTTGGGAAGATGAAGGGTGCTAGGAGGGGTCCCGCGGCACCTTCGAGGCCGCCGAGCATCGACCATGCGACGTTCGAACGCGTGTTGGCCTTGACGCCCGTCTGGGTCGCTTCGGCCGTGACGCGCGCGGTGAC
>JBBQGR010000386.1:0-2954 GCA_038323185.1 Phycisphaerales bacterium
CTCGATGTTGCGTGTGGTCAGGGCGTGCTCTGCCGCGCCGCGGCGAAGCTGGGCGCTCAGGTTGTCGGCGTTGATTCGTCTCCGAGCCTGATCGACTCGGCACGCCGCCTTTCAAAGTCACCGCCGCACGGGATCGCCGAACCTCACTTTGTCGTGGGAGACGCGAGAAACCTCGGCTCGCTCCGGCTGCCGGGGGAGTTTGACGCAGCCATTTGCGTCATGGCGCTGATGAACATCGAGCCGCTGGGGCCGGTCCTTGATGGCATTGCGGCGCAGCTCAAGCATGGCGCGCCGTTCGTTGCCGTGATGCTGCATCCCGCGTTCCGCGCTCCCGGCCAGACAAGCTGGGGATGGTCGGCACCTTCTGAGACCGCCGCTCGCGCGGCCAATGGCGTCCAGTTCCGGCGCGTTGATGGCTATCTCTCCCCGGGCGTGAGCGAGATCGTGATGAACCCCGGCACGACGGCACGCGGCGGCGAGGCCGTGACGACGCTCACCTACCACCGGCCGCTCCAGACGTATGTTCGTGCGCTGGCGGAAGCGGGCTTGCTGATCGACGCGCTGGAAGAGTGGCCGAGCCTGCGCCAGAGCCAGCCCGGGACGCGGGCGCAGGCGGAGAATCGCGCACGACGAGAGATCCCTATGTTCCTAGCGATTCGTACGCTTAATGCGCGAGGATGATGAACGATGCCCGACACACCCGATTCGTTTCAGCGGGGGGATTTTCGTGATGGGCTGCTGCACTTCATTCGCGCCAGCACCGCACTCGTCCAGAGCGATCCGGAGCTGCGGAAGGCCGTGGCTGAACTTGCGGCAGCCTTCGTTGTGTCGCCGTCATCGCCACCCATATCTGCAACCGATTCGTTGGCAGGTCCATCCATAGCAGCGCCGTCGGTTTCGCCGCAGCAACCCTCGCACGGCGCAGTTGCGTCCGCTGGTCAAGTGTCGAGCCCAGCACCATTCCACACACCCGCAGTAGCTCGCCCTGCGGCGGTCTCGGGCCCGCGCCTCTTGCACGAGATCAAGCTTGGTGACGCGCGCATGACCGTCGAGACGCAGGGGGGCGTGGTGCGATCCGTAACGCCGCTGACGGGCTCCGAAAGCGCGGCGGCAGCACACCCGTCGCACCCCAGCACTCATGAGCCCGACCTCGCATGGATCTCAAATCTCACGCCACTCGGGCCGATCGCGGCGCGAGCGCGCCTGAAGGCCGCGGCGCTGCGCGAGCCGAGCGAGATCGCTCGCGAGGGACTTCGGGCGCGATGGATCGAGCTCGCGGGCGAGGAGCCTCCGAGCGCGGCGGACGAGCTTCCGTTTGCGATGTCGACGCCCCTCGGCACGGCCGAGGCCGACGCGATGGAAGCCCTCGCGGTCGCCTGCGATCTGGGCACGCTCCTTCGCGAGCGGGCGCAGCTCTTTGCGGGCAACGACCTTGGCGAAACGTTCCAGGCGATGGCGCACGCGCAGTCGTGCGTGCGTTCGTTCGCGCGAATGGCGAGCACCGAGCATGATCGGCAGCGCAACGACTCGGACCAGGTGATCTTCTTCACATGGATGCGAGCGGCCGTTGCGCCCGAGCACTGCCAGACTTTCATCCGCGACTACTTCCGGCTCGATCACCTTGCCCCAGCCTCTGATGGGCCAGAAGTTCTAGTGCGGCTTCGCGAGATTGAAGCCGGATGGAAGACGCGTCTTGACGCCGAGCGCGAGGCCCGCAAAGCGCGCGACAAGCTGCGTGACAAGTGCCGCAACCTCTCGAAGAAGGACGACGCCGAACGCGAGATCGAGGCACGCCTCATCGAGGAGAATCTCACGCGCCTCGCTAGCGTGAAGGAGAATCTGCTCGCGTCGCCGATCATCGATTTCATCCGCAACGCGCTGCCGCACCTGCCAACGTCCGCGCGATCGCTCCCGAACCTCGCGATGCTGATCGAAAGCATCGAGGGGCGGCGCGAAGACATTTCTGCCGCAAACCAGCCCGAGGAGGCCGACGCCGATGTCGCGCGGCTGCGTGAAGAGCTTCGATCACGATCGATCCGGCGCGTCGTCATCGCGGGGGGCGAGTTCAAGCCGCTCAAACGCGATGCGCTCCGCACGCTCATGTCAATTGAGGACGTGATCTGGGTCGAGGTCGAAAAGACCAAGTCCAACGCGGGACTGGATGGAAGAGTGAAGGCGGCGCAGCCTGACCTGGTCCTTTCCACGCGTTGGATGAGCCATCCCGACGAGGCCAAAGTGACCGAGGCCGCGCGAGATCTCGGCGTTCCGCTGATCCGACTCATGTCCGAGGGGGCCCTGGGAGACGGTCCACTGACCAAGACCATCCTCGAATACTTCGCGACCTCCGACGCCCGCGCGAAGTGACGCGGCGACCGCGCGCTCATCATTGGGCACGTTCAGGCTTGATCGGGCTTGATTAGGCTTGATTAGGCTTGATTAGGCTTGACATGGGCGAACAGAGTGAGAGGCTACCAGCGTGGCACAGACTGCACATCTTGGCTTCTGCTGGCTCCGACCGCCACTGCTCGTCATGGCGATCGCGTTGCTAGGGCCAATCGCGTGCGCCCAGCCCGCACCCCTCTCCGTCCAGTTCTTGGACACCGCGCCGATCGCGGCTGCCACGACCCTCGATCAGCACGGTCAGAGTGTCACCATCGCCGGACTCTCGGGCGTTGCGTGGCTCGGGCACTCTGGCGGCGCGATCGATGTGCAGGACGACTATCTCGCGATCCTCGACAACTCCAACGCGGTTGTTCGGCTGCGCGTTCGGCTGAACGCCGCGGCCGACGCCATCGAGTCGGTGGAAGTGCTCGGCGCGATCCGCTTTGATCAGTCGCGCGACTGGGAGGGGATCGCACCCGGCCCACGCGCGCGCCACGTGCTCCTCGCGGAAGAGGGCGCGCCCTCGATCGCGCAGCTCAACACAGCGACGGGGCAGATCACCTGGACCGCAG
>JBBQGR010000387.1:0-2938 GCA_038323185.1 Phycisphaerales bacterium
AACCCCCTCAACAACGCCGCCAGCACGCCGCACCACCAACCACACGCCCCAACGTGCGGGCACACGAGTTCAGCACTCACCATGCATCAGCGATACACTCCGTGCGTGTCTGGCGAGCCCCAATCCATCCAGGTCAACTTCGGCAAGCCCATGCCGATCTTCCCGCTCGATCAGGTCACACTCCTGCCGCAGCAGGTGCTGCCTCTGCACATCTTCGAGCCCCGCTACCGCCAGATGGTCGAGCACGCCCTCGACGGCGCCGGCCAGATCGCGATGGCAGTCTTCGACACCGAGGCATGGCGCGAGGACTACCACGCGCGGCCGCCAGTCAAGCCCGCGGTCTGCATCGGCCAGATCGTGCAGCACGAAAAGCTCGACGATGGACGCTACAACCTGCTCCTGCAGGGCGTCTGCCGCGCACGAATCATCGGTGAAGATGCGCCCAGCGGCGGCCGCCTCTATCGCACCGCAACGCTCGAGCCAGTCGGCCTCGACGACGAGAACGATCCGACCGCGCTGGATCACTCAGGGACCATCGGCCCCGACGCCAGCAGCGGGGTCATCGACGAGGATGAACTTTCAACGTCCGAGTTTGAGCCCAGCGAGCACTCTCGCCGCCCCGATCCCGCAGAGCTCGTCGCGGCACGCAAACGCATCGAAGAGATGCTCACCGATGGTGAGCTCAGCGAGCTGCGGGTCGCAGAGCCCGTCCTCGAATACGTCCGCAACGAGGACATCCCCGCATCGGCTCTCATGGAGCTCGTCAGCTTCACGATCATCACCGATCTCGACGTCCGCTACGCCCTTCTCGCGGAGCCCTCGGCCTTCCGCCGCGCGAAGGTCATCGTCGGCGAACTCTCGCACATCGAGAGCCTCATCCGGCGCGCGAAGGCCCAAAACCCAGAACAATGGCCCAAGGGGTGCTCCTGGAACTAGGCCTCTCGCGGAAACCAGGCCGCAGAGACCCATCCGCACAAGGAACCAAGTGGCACTTCCCGCGTCCAATCGACCAGAAGTGGCGGCAGGCCACCGGGAAACGCCGATCGAGTGTCAGATTCAGGGTCAGGGTGAGGTACAAGTCGAGAAACCGACAAGCACCACGAGCGTTTCATCCGTATCACGCCAGCCACGCCACCAAGGAGCATCGAGATGAACAGCACCGCAACCCGCAGCACCTCACGCCGCATCGCCCCTGGCACTCGCGCCTCCGCCATCATCGCACTCGTGGCCGCGGCGTCTCTCTCCGGCGGCTGCAACAACGCGGGCGAGGGTGCCCTCTCCGGCGCCGCCCTCGGTGCCCTCGGCGGCTTGGGCATCGGCTCGCTTTACGGCGACATGGGCAAGGGCGCCGCAATGGGCGGCATCATCGGCGCCATCGGCGGCTTGATCCTCGGCGACCAGAACTCCCGCAACATGGACTATTAGCCGCCCCGGCTGGCTCCGGATGACACGCCTGCGGGTGGCACGCCACTCCGTTGCGTGTCTCCTCACGCCGTGCACTCAAATGCAACACATCAGGCACGAGAAACTAATATAGTATACATATATTAGAAACTAAAAGGATCATCAAACATCCCGCGGCGCCGCGGATACGGCGTAGCGAGCTGGCCCATCGCCTCGCGTGCCGCGGCGGCCACGGCCTGAAGAAGCTTCTCGTGATCTGGAACTCCTTCCAGATACTCGAGCAGATCCTCAACACGGTGGTCCGCGGGCCACGCGGGCTTGACCTTCGCAATCGCGGCGTCGCCAAGCGCCTCTTGCGTCGCAAGAAACCACGCCGGCGTGATCTCGCCGCCCGCTGGCGGCTCGACCTGCACACGCACGATCGCGGCCCTGAAGTCACCGCCCCCAACCGCGACGATCGGCCATCGTCCCGACGCGGCCATCGGCTCGCGCACAAGCACCATCAGCGGCACACGCCTGCGTTCCGCGATGGCATGCACCGTGCGAGCATCCACGCCCACCATCGGCGGCTCGATCAGCACGCAACCCGGCTGCATCCCCGCGCCGCGCGACGTCAGCTCGCGCATGGTCGTGACCCGCGCCGCATCGGTCGCCTCGTGGCGCCTCTGGCGCCGAGCTTCCTGCAAAGGCATCACGATGCGCGACACGCGATCAAAGTCGCGCGCCCGCAACGCGCGGTCCATCGCCCTAAGGCAGAGCGACTCGGCCTCGAAATAGTCCGTGCGCACCAGCGCGCTACTGGCTCGCTCCATCAGTTCGTCGATGTGCTTGCCGCTCGCGGGCCCGATGGCCGCCGTAGCGACGGGAGTGACGACGGTCACCGCCGCAGCTTCGGTGCCCGGCTTGGAGATCGCAGCAGCTGGCGTGCTTGCCGCGGCACTCGACGCCCCGCGGATCTTCTCCGGAGCGGCGCTCACGCGCCACTCCCCGTGCCCATCGGCAACGTGGCGACATGGTCCGCCAACCCCGAGAGCAGTCGCTTCCACACGCTGATCTGCGCATCAAGGTCGTATCCAACCGTGTCCGACAGCGCGGACCAATCCTGCATCGTGAGACCAGTGCGCACGCTCGCGAGATGCGTCGTCAGCGATTCGAGCGCGGGCGCGAAGCCCTCCTCGGGATCAAGGCCCGCGACGGGCGCGCCGCCCAGCTCTGCGCCCGACGTTCCAACATCAAGCTTGGCGAGGTCGAGGCCCAGAAGCTGCGTTGAGCGCTCGAGCACGTCCTGCACAGCCTGCCATGTGCTGAGCGCTGCGCGCAGGTGCTCGAGTGCCGGGCCGGTCTGGCCAGAGTTGATGAGGTCCGCTGCGGCGAGCTGGTCGGCCTGCGCGGTCGAGAGCGCATCGGCGGCGTCGAGCAGCGTGACGCGGACCAGCTGGCGCGGGTCGGCCGAAGTGAAGCGAAGCTCGGCGATTCCCGCCGCGACCTCCGGCGGCGATGCGACGAGATCATCGGCCAGCGGCAGACCATCGCC
>JBBQGR010000388.1:0-2921 GCA_038323185.1 Phycisphaerales bacterium
GCTCGACACGCCGACCGTGGATGCATTCGCATCCAAGCAGCGCGGCTATCAGCTCCTCACCGTCTGCCCCGACGATACCCACTGGCTGCGGTTTCGCTGGCCGGGGATGGTCCACTTCACGATGCCGCACGGTGTTCGCCCTTCGGCGCTCGCGGACGAAACAACGCTGGAAGCAAGCCACGCGGCGACCGAAGCCGCACGCGGCGGGCGGGACGTCGGGATCCTCCTCTCGGGTTGGATCCACACGAGGCGAGAGTTGGAGGATCTGCGCTCGCAGGTGCCCGAGTCGTTGCGAGCCCCGTGCGAAGCGCTCGTGCGTCTGCGGCTCGATCATCCGGAGCTGAGCTTCGGGCAGGCTTTCGAGATCGCGATGCCGCCGGGTGTGCGAGCCAGCAACCATTGGCTCTGGCTCTCGGGCATGATGAGGTACACCGTCGCGGTCGTGAACCGCGAGCGCAGATTGCGGCTCGTGGCGGCGCTGCGCGGCTTGCCCGTCACGCTGCTCGGAGGCGAGGCCTGGCGCGAGGTCGAGAGCGACACGACGCGCTACGCCGGTTCTTGCGACTACGGGGACCTGCCTGGATGGTTCAAGCGAGCGCGCGTGGGCCTCGCGCTCAACCCCACGCAGTTCGTCACGAGCTGGAGCGAACGGCTGCTCCTCTCGCTCGCGGGCGGCGCGGCGACGCTGACCGATCGACGCGTGCTGGTTGAGCGTGACTTCGGGGCGAGCAAGGCTCCGATGCTGGAGATGTTCAGCGTCCAGCACCCCGAGGAGATGCGCGCGAAGGCCGAGGGGCTGCTCGCGAGCCCAGAACTTCGCGCTCAGATGGCCCATCAAGCCCTTCCCGAGATCGCGAGCAAGCACCTCTGGCGTCACCGACTCAGCACGATCCTGAACAGGGTCGGAGTTGAAACCAGAGCCGCTGAGCCTCGCGCGCAAGCGAGAGGGGTGTGAGTTTGGGCGGCGAGTGAGTTGCCCCTCCCGCTTGCGCGGGAGGCTCGGCCGGTTTGTCTGTTTTTAGGCGATTTGTACTTCGCGGAGCGCGGCGATGCGGCGCTCAACGGGTGGGTGGGTTGCGAAGAGTCGCAGCAGGCTTGTGCCCATCATGGGCTCGACGATGAAGAGGTTGTTCTGTGCGGGGTTCGCGTTGGCCATCGGGATCCGCGCGTTGTAGACGTGCAGTTTCTGCAGCGCGGAGATCAGCCCGTCGGACTCGCCAGCGATCACCGCGCCGTCGTGGTCCGCGACGTACTCGCGGCTGCGGCTGATCATGGCCTTGATGACCGCGGCCCCGACCGCGCCGATCAGCACCGCGCCGATCGCAAAGAGCGGGTTGCCACCCTCGCGGTTGTTCCCGCCACCGAGCAGCATGCCCCACTGCGCGATGAAGGCCAGCACTCCCGAGACGGTCGCGGCGATACAGGAGATCAGCGTGTCGCGGTTCTTGACGTGTGCGAGTTCATGGGCCATCACGCCGCGGAGCTCGCGCTCGTTCAGAACGCGGAGGGCCCCCACCGTCACGGCGACCGCGGCCTTGCTGGGGCTGCGCCCCGTCGCGAAGGCGTTGGGCGCTTCCTGTGGGCAGATGTAGACCCGCGGCATCGGAAGTCCGGCCTTCTGGCGAAGCTCATCCACCATCCGGTAGACACCATTGGCTGGCGCGGGTGAGTTGGCGTGGACCTCCTGGGCCTGCATCGCCTTCAGCGCGATCTTGTCGCTGAAGAAGAAGGCGACGACGTTGGCGACGCCGCCAAAGAGGAGCCCCATGATCATGCCTTGCTGACCCCAGAACGAGCCGACGACGATGAAGATCGCCATCAGTGCGCCGAGCAGGAACGCAGTCTTGACGTTGTTTAAAAGCCGATTCACGAGCACTACCTCCTTCGATCCGCGAAGCTCTCCACAACACGCCAGCGAGCTGCGAACAGACTCAACCGTCTCCAAGGCCTGACTCTGGACCGGGCTCGAGGACGCCCATATTGCCCAGTTATCCACAATCGCCCCACTTCTCCTTACCGCCCAAGTTCTGTTTGTTCGGGTTCCCCTTGGAGGTTGTGACAGTGTAGTACGTCTGATTTTGGTCCGAGTTCACTCCACGAGGCCGACTTGGTTCAGTTTTTGTTCGCTGTACGTGCCTGGCTGGATTCAGGTTCGGTCTGTGCCGCCCGCGCAGTCTGTAACGCCATGACGTGCATGATCTTCTGTGATCTGACCTCCCCTTGCTTGAGGGGGAGGGGTTCGTGTGCTCTGATATGGGTGTACGAGTTGGGCATCCGCAACGAGGAAGCGACCGCTGGCCTCAACCAACTCGCGACCAACCTTCTCAGCCGCAAAGTGTGTCCGCTCCTGAGAGCACTCGGCATCAACGCTGCGTTCGGCATAAGATAGGTATGTTTCGAATGTCTCGTCCGGCCTTGCTACCATAGAGGCGGTGATCAAGCCGGTGTTTGGCAAGGAGTTGGAGGCAACCGACAGCGGTGCTTCTGCTCCAAGCGGGTGTGGTGGCCCAGCCTTGCGTCGGCTCGCTCTGCGATCAAGTGCAGACAGGTGGAGAACAGTTGTGAAGCAATGGACCCATGGTCCCGTCGCGCTGGAGGTGCCTTGCACCGATTCGCGACAGAACGAAGGAGCATCCAAGTCGCTCGGGCGGCTTGGTGCAGCGATGTCGGCTGGCTGGTCGCAGCGGCAGGCACGCCGCGTGCTCCTCGCGGCTGGCTGGACCGCGCTGACGTGCATCACGATCTGGACTGCGGTCGCCGCCAAGGAAGGCCGCCTGAGCGCGCCGCTGCTTGCGAATGTCGCGGATCCGCAGGACCAGCAATGGCTCGTGAGCACGATGTTGAGCACGACTTTCATCGCGCCCGCGCCACGTTCTACTTCACCCTTTGATCAGGCCCAGGCTCCGGCGGGCTCAGGGAGG
>JBBQGR010000389.1:0-2914 GCA_038323185.1 Phycisphaerales bacterium
GATCCGCCCTGCGTCCTCGCGCTCGGTGGCGGCACGCCCACGGCACCCGGCGCACTCTCGATCTTCGCGTCGCTCAAGCGCGACGATCCGCCGCGGCTGGTCTATCTGCGAGCGAGCGTCGAGACGTTGCGAGCACGCCTCGCGCTCGACACGACGCAGCGCCCGAGCCTGACAGGGCTGCCAGTGGCTGAAGAGATCGCCAAACTCCACGCCGCCCGCGACGGCCTCTACACCATGCTCGCCGACCGCGTGGTGATGGTGGATGGAAGGACCGAGGCGGATGTGCTCGCAGAGTTGGTGCAGATAGCGACGACGCGTGCTAGTGCGTGACCTCGGACTCGCGCTCTAGACGGTGTCTGCGGACAAGACAAGGAGGGCCACGGAACGGAGTTGGATCACAAGAAATTCAACGCTCGATTCGATGACTGCTTCAATCTCGTTTCCTTCGTGTTCCTCGGTCTAGCTCCGTGATCTCCGTGTTCAAGGCCCACCCGCATCGGGGCGCGGCCAGATCAGCCGAGGTCAGCTCGCTGCACCGCCTCGCAGAATGCTTCGATCAGGCCAATGTCCTTGACGCCGCGCTCGCGTTCGACGCCGCTGGAGACATCAACGCCGAACGGGCGGCAGAGCCTGATAGCCTCGGCCACGTTGCCGGGATGCAGGCCGCCGGCGATGATGACGGGCTTGGGGCACGTGTCGATCAGCGGCGCGAGCACACGCCAGTCAAACGCGACACCCTCGCCACCAGCCGAGCCATCAACGAGGATCGCGGCGACATCCTCATGCTCGCTCCACTTCTCCAGTTCTTGCGCAATGGTCGCGGCGTCGAACCAGATCGCCTTGATAATGTCAGGGCCGCAGGCCTTCACGAGCTTTGCGTCCTCGTTGCCATGGAGCTGCGAGAAGCTCGTGGTGCAGGCCTGCTCGATCTCCGCAAAGTCATCGGGATCGGGATTTGCAAAGACCCCCACCGATGCCACCATCGGCGGCAGCAGCGACATGAGCCCGTACGCCTCCTCGGGGCTGATGAACCGGGGCGACTTCTCAACAAACATGAATCCCACCGCGTCCGCACCCGCGTCAACCGCGGCCAGCAACGCCTCCTCGTCCGTGATCCCGCAGACCTTGATCCGTGTACGACCCATGCAATCCCCGATTCTGAGAATTGGGCTCGGGCTACCTCGAGGGCAAGCCAGCGCCCCGATCTCGATTTGACCCTGTTGTTTCTGTTCCTTCGCGCCGTGGACGACGGCCCAGCGTCTATAGTTGCCCCCCTGCCGGCTGGCAGCGGAGGAATCGTTCGAAGCAGCTTCTTTCAATGTAGATCCAGTTCAGCAGGACGACCGGAACGCCACCGCGTGCCCGGCACTCACCGCCGAGAGGGCGAAGGAAATGACGATGGACACCTACTCCAAGGGTCTCGAGGGCGTAATCGCCGCAGAAACCAAAATCTCCTTCATCGATGGTGAGAAGGGCGTGCTGGAATTTGTCGGGATTCCCATCGGTGAGCTGGCCAGCCACAGCACCTTCGAGGAAACCGTCTTCCTCCTCTGGAACCTGCTTCTGCCCAAGGCAGCGGAGCTCGCGGACTTTGAGCAGCAGATTCGCGCCCGCTACGACCTGCCTCCGTACATCGAGAAGCTCATCACCTCGATGCCCAAGGACGCTCAGCCGATGCACGTCCTTCGCACGGCCATCAGCGCCATGGGCCTTATCGATGCCAAGCCCAACACCACGGACATCCCCAGCGTCCGCGACAAGGCACTCACACTCCTCGCCGCGACGCCCACGATGCTCGCAACCTTCCACCGCCATCGCCAGGGCCTGCCGCTCGTGAAACCCGACAAGAGCCTGAGCATCGCGGCCAACACGCTCTACATGCTCAGCGGAAACAAGCCGACGACCACGATGGCCAAGGCCCTTGATGTCTGTCTGGTCCTGCACACCGACCACGGCCTCAACAACTCCACCTTCTCCGCACGCGTCGTGATCTCCACGATGTCAGACCTCTACAGCGCCGTCACCGCCGCCGTCGGCAGCCTGCGTGGCCCGCTCCATGGAGGCGCCAACGAGGGCGTCATGGTCATGCTCAGTGAGATTCCAAGCGTCGAGGCAGCCGAGAAGTACGTTCTCGACAAGCTCGCGAAGAAGGACAAGATCATGGGCTTCGGGCACCGGGTCTACAAGGCTTACGACCCGCGAGCCACGCATCTCAAGGTCCTCGCCAAGCAGCTCGCGCAGGACACGGGCAACATCGGCCTTTACGAGAAGTCCACCGCGATCGAGCAGACGATGGCCACCGCCGTCGCGGCCAAGGGCATCTATCCCAACGTCGACTTCTACTCCGCCACCACGTACCACTGCATCGGCCTGCCGCTGGACCTCTTCACACCGATGTTCGTCGTCGGTCGCGTCGGCGGCTGGAGCGCGCACGTTCTCGAGCAGCTCGCCGACAACCGCCTCTTCCGCCCCGATGTCGACTACAAGGGCCCGCACGGCGTGGCATACACGCCCATCGCGCAGCGCTGAGCTGGCAGAATACGGGGCCGATGTCCGGCACGACTTCGCGACTGCGGTCGGTGGGCCTCGACTACTCCACTTGGCGGTGTTGACAGCTACTGAACTGAATCCGTGGGCGCCGCTCCGCGCAGACCGCGGCGTTTAGTCCTTGCCGCTTCGCGCCGAGGAATCGAGATCACGTCCATCTCGCTTGGCTCGCTCACTCGGTGGGAAGAGCTTGAGCCATCGTTCCATATCAAGCATCGACGCATCGATGTGTAGTGTTGATGACTCTGCTCGCAATGGCATGGCGATGAGCTTCGCGTCGTTCCTCCCATTGCGCCTGGACGTTGTGTGCGGCGTTACCGTCGCGGGCTTGATCGCCGCTGCAACCGCATTCCCCGCCTCATCCACG
>JBBQGR010000390.1:0-2884 GCA_038323185.1 Phycisphaerales bacterium
CGGCAAGCGGCGTCGTTTCGTCGGTCATGCGAGAGTTTAGGTCGGGAAGCGCGGGTCTCGAAACCTCTTCATGCTCGCCACCGTGGATGTGGGACGCATCCCGGGTGGCCTGATGGTCGAAGAAGTGGCATGGACCAGACCGCCCCGCCAGAGTTCACGATCCTGATCGACGGCGATTGCCCGCTCTGCAAGCGCGAGGCCTCGCTCATGACATGGATGGATCGCGGCCGCGGCCGGCTCGCTCAGGTCAACATCGCCGACCCAGGCTTCGACGCGGCGTCGCTGGGCCTCACTCGGGAGCGCGTGATGGCCACGATCCACGGCTTGACGCGCGAGGGGCAGATTGTCACCGGCATGGAGACCTTCCGGCGCGCGTATGCCGCGATCGGCTGGGGCTGGGTGCTGGCATGGAGCAACTGGCCGGTGCTCAGGCCGATGGCCGATGCGGGCTACCGCTGGTTCGCGAAGAACCGCCTGTGGCTCACGGGCCGGCGCTGCGACGACGGTGCATGCGCCGCGGTGCGAGGCTGATAGCGAAAAGTGAGAAAGCGAAAATGCAGGCAAGACCGACACGAGCCTGCATCTGTCCTCATTTGCGCTTTTCATTTTCCGCTTTTGGCTTTCAGGTTTCCTGCAGTTCCGCCAGCGTCTCTTCATCCGCTTCGGGAAGATCGTCGGTTTCCTTCACGATGAAGAGGTAGTTGAAGCCGCGCAGGAAGAAGTTGCCCTCTTCGGCCGCCTTGCGGAAGTTGCCGCGCTCGAGCTTCTGGTTGTGTCGCACTACGGAGATGATGTCGACAGGCTCGAAGCCCTGGTCGATGAGAATCCTGAGCAGCGAGAGTCCGATGGGCATGAACGTCCCGCCGGGCTTGCCGCGTGTTTTGCGGAAAGAGTCGCTGACGTAGAGGGCAAGGTACCCGCCGGGCTTGAGTGCGCGGCGGAGTTGCGCGAAGACCTCATCCATCGCCTCGTAGTACGCGACGCCATCGTCGGGCCCGCCAGCATCGAGCTTGCCGATGCAGTCGGGGTGGTCGCCGTAGTCGATGTGCGTGGAGTAGGGCGGATCGATGAACACAAAGTCGGCCTTGTGCGGCGGCACCGGCAGCCGGCGAGCGTCGGCCTGGCGGATGTCGGGGCGACTTGGCGCAAGGTCAAAGCACATCGCGGTGCGCCCGAGGTCCTTGCAAACGTCGATCGTTGTGCCGCTGCCGACCATCGGATCCAGCACGACATCGCCCGGATTCGTGTAACGCATCAGGCACTGCCAGATGACCCACGACGGCGTCGCGCCGATGTAGTGCTTGCTTCCCTGCATCGCCGGGCCGCGCGAGGCGCTGACCGAGCGATGGATCTTTCCTTGCTCATCAAACCACGCGTCGTAGTGCTGGCTCGGATAGTCCCAGAGCGTGGTCGTGAAGAGGCGCAGCGGCGGGCGGCCAAATTCCTGCTCACGCTGGCCGCGCGTGAACGACGGTGCAAGGTCGGAGTGTCGCGGCTCGGGCTCTGGGCGGCGGGGTCGTGCGGGCATGCGTGCTTACTTCCGGGGTGCGGTCTGGAGGCGCGTGAGTTCGAGCACGCGCGTGGCGGTCTGGTCAAGGGTCTGCGACGTGCGAGCGCCAGCCGCGCGGACATGGCCTCCGCCGCCGAGTTCCTTCGCGAGAACATTCACATCAACGCCAGTATTTGCGGGGCCGCCGATGGGCTTGCTGCGCAGGCTGATCTTTGTGATCGGCGCGTCCGCGCTCCCGCTCGAGGGCCCGTACTCGCCCGGCGCGGCCTCGGTCAGGACGCACGTCACGAGCACGGTCGGGATCGACTGGCCGAAGTCAACAAACCCGCCCGACTCGCCGGGCTGGGCCTTGGTCTCCTGAAAATCCTTGCGAGAGAGCTTCATCACCGCAAGCCGCCCCTCATCCAGCAACTCAAGGCTCGCGAGCGCGCGCGAAAGGAGCTTGAGGCGCTCGGGCGTCTCGCGCTGCTCTATCAGCCGATAAAGCCGCGTGTGATCAGCACCGGCATCGAGCAGTTGCCCGGCGGTCTCCATCACGCCGCGCGAGACGTTGCTGTGGCGGAACCAGCCCGTGTCCGTCGCGAGGCCGAGATAGAACGCCTCCGCAACATCGGCGGGCAGAGACGCAAGCGACGGCAGCTCGAGCACAAGGCGAGCAAGCTCCGCCGCGGGCTGGCAGACCGCGGCGGCGTTCGTATCAACGTGCAAGCGACTGCCGACCTCAGGATTCCCCGTGACGTGATGGTCAACGACGCTCGTCATCGCACGGCGGCTCGCGAGCCACGGTTGCACAGCTTCGAGCTGCGTCCAACTCCCGGTATCAAGAATCAGGACCGCGTCCACCGCGCTTTCTTGCGGCAACGCCTCACCCTGCATCACCACGCGGTGCGGCGTCTGGCCCGCGACATCTGTGAGCCAAGGCGGCTGAGGCCCAAAGTACCACGCCTCCGCGCGCGGGCCCTTGCTCCAGGCGCTCGGGCGATTGAGCGCACGCACCATGCCGATGGACGAACCCACCGCGTCGCCATCGGGCTTGACGTGCGTCAGCACCACGATGTGCCGCGCCGCGCGCAGCGACGCCGCGATCTCGGCGAGCGTGGCATTGGTGGACCACGTCATCGGGAGTTGAGAAGTTGTCTCGGCCTGTTGCGGCACGCGGTGGCCCCTGAGGTGAGCGGTGCGAACGATGGAGGAATGTGTGGCGAAGGCGGAATCCGGCGGCGGGTCCCCTGCGAAATGTGCAATCTCGCAAGCCTAGACCGTTGGCGACGCCATCGCGCCGATGATCCGCCCAACACGGTCGATGTCCCGGCCCAGTTGTCCCCGCAGCGCGTCAAGTCCAGCAAATCGCACCTGGTCGCGCACGCGGGAAAT